>NZ_JBJGZX010000013.1:0-126528 GCF_054050735.1 Blastococcus sp. SYSU D00813 | reverse complement strand
CATCCCCGCTCGCCTCCGGGGGTGGGGGATGTGGTCCCGCGGTGCTCGGGCTCGGCCCGCCGGGGCGGCCAGAGCACGAGCGTCCGCGAGGGGATGCCCACCGGTCGCCCTTCGTGCTCTGCCCGCAGGCGTGGGCAGAGCACGAGCGAGCGGAGAGAGGTGGTCGCCCCCGCAGGCTCGCGCCCGGTTCCGGCGTGGCGGCTCACGAGCCGGTCTCCGCGGCGCCGGTCGAGGACTCCACCGGGGCCCGGCCGTTCACGCCGACCCGCCCCGACGCCACCCCGGCCCGCCGCCGGTAGGCCTCCACGAACTCGATCAGCTCCGGCCCGCGCGGACGCCGGCCCGGGACGATGTCGGCGGTGCTGACCTTGTCCTCCTGGATGTGGGTGTTCGCGTCGAGGGCGATGCCCAGCAGGTCGTTGGCCGAGTCGCCGGTCGAGATCCCGCTGTAGGCCCAGTGGTAGGGCATGCCGATCTGGTGCACGACCTGCCCGCCGCGCAGCCGGATCGGCCGGATCCGCTCGGTGACCAGCACCTTCGCCTCGATCGCCGTCCGCGTGCTGACCAGCGTCGCGTAGTCGCCGTGGGTCAGCCCGCGCAGCGAGGCCAGCTCCGGCGACACCTCGACGAAGAACTCCGGCTGCAGCTCCGACAGGTAGGGCAGCGTGCGGCTCATCCCGCCGGCGGTGTGGTGCTCGGTGAGCCGGTAGGTGGTCACCTGGAACGGGAAGACCTCGCTCATCGAGGGGTTCTCCCGGTTCCACGGCCCCTCGATGCGCTCCACCGTCGGGCTCGCCTGCTGCTTGTAGAAGGCGTTCTCGACGACGGACTCCACCGGCTCGTAGTGCGTCGGCAGCGGCCCGTCGACCAGGCCGGCCGGCGCGAACAGCCACGCCTTGCCGTCGCCCTGCATGACGAACGGGTCGTTGCCGGCCAGCGCGTCCTGCGCCTTGGCGCCCTCCGGCGGCACGTAGTCCGGCCGCTTGGTCTTCTCGAAGTCGGGGACGTCGGCGCCGGTCCACTCGCCGGCCGCCTCGTCCCAGTAGACGTACTTCTTCCGCTCGCTCCACGGCTTCCCGTCGGGGTCGGCGGAGGCGCGGTTGTAGAGCATCCGGCGGTTGAGCGGCCACGCCCAGCCCCACTCCGAGGCCACGGCGCCCTGCTCCTTCGCCGGCTTGCGCCGGGCGGCCTGGTTGACCCCGTCGGCGTAGACGCCGGTGTAGATCCAGCAGCCGCCGGTGGTCGACCCGTCGTCCTTCATGTCCATGTAGGTCGACAGCGGCGCGCCGTCGGGTCCGGTGCCGTTGATCTCGCGCAGCACGGCCTCGGCGTCGGGGTCCTGGGTCTCGCCGTGCAGCGGGTAGTCCCAGGTCATGTGCAGCAGCGCCTGGTCCCGCGGGTCGGTCGAGTCCTTCAGCCGCTCCCGCAGGATCCGGCCCAGGTGGTAGTAGAACCACAGGTCGCTGCGGGCGTCGCCCGGCGGCTCGACCGCCTTCTCCCGCCACTGCAGCATCCGCTGCGTCTGGGTGAAGGTGCCCTCCTTCTCCACGTGGGAGGCGCAGGGCATGAAGAAGACCTCGGTGCCGATCGTCTCGGGCGCCAGCTCCCCGGTCTCGACCTCCGGTGACTCCTGCCAGAACGTCGCCGACTCGATCATCTGCAGGTCGCGCACGACCAGCCAGTCCAGGTTCGCCAGGCCGAAGCGGTTCATCCGGCCGTTGGGGTGCCCGACCGTGGGGTTCTCCCCGACGAGGAAGTAGCCCGAGACCTTCCCCTGGATCATGTCGGCGATCGTCCGGTAGGAGCTGTGGTCGCCGTTGATCTTGGGGATCCAGTCGAACCGGAAGTCGTTCTCCGGCTGCGCCGCGTCGCCGAACCAGGCCTTGAGCAGGCTGACCATGTAGCTGCGCTTGTTGCCCCAGAACCCGGCCTTGCCGGCGGCGTCGGCGCAGTACTCGTCGAGCGTCTGGTGCTGCATCGCGTGCGGCATCGGCAGGTAGCCGGGCAGCAGGTTGAACAGCGTCGGGACGTCGGTGGAGCCCTGGATGCTCGCGTGCCCGCGCAGCGCCATGATCCCGCCGCCGGGACGGCCGATGTTGCCCAGCAGCGTCTGCAGGATCGACGCCGTCCGGATGTACTGCGCGCCGACGCTGTGCTGCGTCCAGCCCACCGAGTACACCCACGCCGTCGTCCGCTCGCGGTTGCTGTTCTGGGTCACCCACTGCGCGACCTGCTCGAACACCGCCGGCTCGATGCCGCACACCTCGGCGACCATCTCCGGCGTGTAGCGGGCGAAGTGCCGCTTGAGCACCTGGAACACGGTGCGCGGGTCCTGCAGCGTGTCGTCCCGCAGCGGCTTGGCCGGGATGGGCGGGCCGCCGCTGCCGGCCGCCTGCGCCCGGTCGGACTTGCGGACGTCGGGGTGCTCGTCGCCGGCGTCCTGCGCGGCGGCCTCGGCCGGGTCGTCGGAGCCCGAGTGCGGCGGCTCCTCCGGCTGGTACTGCCAGCTCGTCTCGTCGTAGCTGTTGCTCTCCGGGTCGAAGCCGGAGAACAGCCCGTCGAGGTCCTCGGTGTCGACGAAGTCCTCGCTCACCAGCGCCGCGGCGTTGGTGTAGGCGACGACGTAGTCACGGAAGTAGAGGTCGTTCTCCAGCACGTACCGGATCAGCCCGCCGAGGAAGGCGATGTCGGTGCCCACCCGCAGCGGCACGTGCAGGTCGGCGACCGCGCTGGTCCGGGTGAACCGCGGGTCGACGTGCACGATCTTCGCCCCGCGCGCCTTGGCCTCCATCACCCACTGGAACCCCACCGGGTGGCACTCGGCCATGTTCGAACCCTCGATGACGATGCAGTCGGAGTTCGCCAGGTCCTCCAGGAAGTTCGTGGCACCGCCACGACCGAACGAGGCACCCAGACCGGGCACCGTGGAGGAGTGCTATATGCGCGCCTGGTTCTCGATCTGGATCGCGCCCAGGGCGCTGTAGAGCTTCTTCATGAGGTAGTTCTCCTCGTTGTCGAGGGTCGCCCCTCCGAGGCTCGCTACTCCCATGGTCCGGTTGACCCGGTGCCGGTTGCCCTCCGGCCCGTCCTCGTCCTGCCAGCCCTTGCGCCGGGCCTCGAGCACGCGGTCGGCGATCATCTCCATCGCCGTGTCGAGGTCGAGGTCCTCCCACTCCGTCCCGTACGGACGGCGGTAGCGGACCTTCGTCACCCGCGTCGGGCTGGTCACCAGCTGCTTGCTGGCACTGCCCTTGGGGCACAGCCGCCCGCGGTTGACCGGCGAGTCCGGGTCGCCCTCGATCTGGGTGATCCGCCCGTCCTCGACGTACACCTTCTGCGCGCAGCCCACCGCGCAGAAGGGGCAGACGCTCTTCGCGACGCGGTCGGCGGTCGCCGTGCGGCTGACGACCTGCTCGGTCGCCCTGCTGCGCGCGGCCTTGCCCCGCCCCAGGGGGTCGGAGCCGGTGAGCTGCCGGAACACCGGCCAGGCGTCGAGCCAGGTCTTCACCCCGCTGATGCTGCCACCGCCCGCGGGATCCGGCCGCTCGAGACCCGGATCGCCGTCCTCTCCCGGGCCGGACCACGGGCAGGACACGGCTCAGCCCGCCGTGATGCGGTAGCTCCCCCCGCCCGACACCGCCTCGACCCGGATGCCGACCACCCGGTCGGTGTCCCCGCCGCGGAACTCGACGAACTCCGCGTCCCGGGACCGGAACTGGTCGACCACCTGCTCCTGCCCCTGGTCGACCACCGTCAGCCGCGCGTCGAAGTCGGCGCCCACCCCCGGCCACACCGTCACGAAGACGTAGCGGCCCGCCGGCACGGTCACCAGGTGGGACACCGGGACGCCGGGCACGAGCTCGCCGGCCGCCTCGTCGCTCCCGTCCACGGTGGGCGGCACCGAGGGCGCCTCCCCCGGCTCCAGGTGCTCGGCGGCCGTGAGCTCGTACGCCGCCGGCCCGCTCCCGAGGTTGCAGACCCCGTAGTTGAGGCCCTCGTCGTCGGCCACGTCGAACACCGGGTGGCCGGCCCGGTCGGTGGCCACCTGCGGCGTCGCGTCCTCGTCGGGGCCCTCCGGCCCCCACACCACGTCGGCGGAGTCGGCGGTGACCGCCAGGACGACGTCCGGCAGCCCGTCGGTGCTCACCCAGTGGCTGACGCAGTCGCCGGCGGCGAGCTCGCCGGATGCCTCGCCGGGCACCGGCACGTCCCCGCGGCCCAGCGTGTGCAGCCACACCTCGACCGTGGCCCCCGGCTCGCCGGTGACCAGGACCGGCGCCGCGTCCTCCGGCACCGAGTAGTTGGCCCCCACGAGCCCCGGGACGGCGTCGCTGCCGGCCGGCGGCAGGAACGCGGCGTCGCCGTCGGCCGTGTGCACGAGGTAGGTCTCGTGCTCCTCGGCGGCGAACGTGCGCACGGCCTGCCCGTCGTCGTCGAGCCGGACCTCGGTGACGTCGCCGAGCGCGAGCTCACCGCTGGGCGCGGGCGTGCCCGCCCCGTCCCCGTCGCGGAGCAGCACCGACGCCGTGACCACCCCCGCCGCCAGGACGACGACGAGGGCCAGCGCGACCAGCCACCCCCGCCGCCCCGTCGCCGCGCCGTCCCGTCCCTGCCCGACCGCCACCGTGCGCCTCCTCCTCCAGCCCGTGGACCGCGCGACCCTGGGACAACGCCGGCGCAGCGGCAAGGGGTCCGGCCGCGGCGGGTGCTCCCCGGCCGGGCGGCCCGACGCGCTCAGGGACGGCGGTTACGGTGCGCGCATGGTCCGGGCCGCGCGCATCGCGTTGGCGCTGTACCTGCTGGCCGGCGCGGCGATCACCCTGGGCCCCACCCCCGCCGGGCTGTTCGGCACGGGCAACCGGGCCGCCCGGGACCTCACCGACGGCGCGCTGTCGTCGGCGGCCATCGAGGCCGGTGCGAACGTGCTGCTGTTCGTGCCCGTCGGGTTCCTGCTCTGCGCGGCGTTCCCGGCGGTGCGGCGGGTCTGGCTGTGGGCGCTGTGCGCGGCCGCCTCCGCGTCGATCGAGCTGTACCAGTACGCGTTCCCCGGGCGGGACGCCTCCCTGCGCGACCTGGTGATGAACTCGCTCGGCGCCGCGCTCGGGGTGGCGCTGGAGTGGGCCGTGACTAAGGTGCGGGCCCGCCGCAGGACCGGGTGACCCCGTCAGGGGAGAGGTCGTTGCGCCGGCGGCCCGGCCGACGGACGCTGGCGGGAGACGGCGTCCCGTGCCGTCGACGGAGAACGGGGTGCCCACGATGACCGACCCGTACGGCCGGTACCCGTACCGGCCCGCGGCGCCCGAGCCGTACCCGCCGGCCGAGGTCGAGTACGAGGTCGTCTACCCGCCGCTGAGCTCGATCCCCGGCTCCACGTCCGCGTCGCCCGACCCGTGGGGCGCCGGCTCCCCGGCGCCCTCCCCCGCCGCTGCGGCGTCCGGCCCCACCGGTGACCGGCCGCGGCCGGTCACCGCGGCCGCCGTCCTCGCGCTCGTCGAGGCCGGCCTGCTCGCGCTGGGCACCGTGGTCGCGGTGGTGCTGGTCGGATCCGGGGACGGCGGGGGCGCGGGGGCCGTGTCGGCGCTGGCCGCCGTCGCCGCGAGCGCCCTGGCCGGGCTGCTGGCGGTCGGCGGCCTGGCTCTGCTGCGCCGCACCGGCCGTCGCCTGGTCACCGCCACCACCTACGCCGAGCTCGGCCTGCTCGGTGCGCTGACGCTGTGGGCCGTCGTGGGCCTGGCCGGCGACGGGTCCGGGCTCGCCGCGGTCGGGGTGCTGCTCGGCGGGGTCGCGGTGGCCGCGCTGCCCGTCGTCCGCCTCGTCCTGCTCGCCCGGCCACCGGTGCCGGCCTGGCTCGCAGCCGCGCCGCCGGCCGGTGCGCCGGTGTGGTCGCCGGTCAGCGGCCGGTGGGTGCCCGCCCGCGGTCCCGGCCTGCCCGGCGGGGTGCTGGCCGCCGTCGCCGCGCCGGCCGCGGTGCTCGCCGTCGTCGCCGCCGTCGTCGTCGGCACCTCGGGGACGGGGGCCGGCGGCCTGCCCGTCGCCGACCCGTACGCGCCGGGCGTCGAGGGCGGCGACGGGTACTCCGGCTACAGCTCGTGGGGCAACCGGTACTACCAGGACGGCGAGGCCCTGCCCGCGCCGCCCGAGAGCAGCCACCTCTACGACGCGCAGTACGACGCCGAGGCCCGCGACTGCGCCGAGGGCGACATGACCAGCTGCGACGAGCTCTACTGGGCCACCCCGGTGGACGACTTCTACGAGTGGTTCGGCTCCAGCTGCGCCGGCCGGGTCGACCACGAGCTGTCGGGCGGCTGCGTCGACCTGCTGGGCCCCGACGCCGACTGACGACGGGCCCCGGTGAAAAGCGGGGTACACGGGCGGGCGAACCAGGGGAAACCCCGATGATCCCGTCGGAGGTGCGCGAGACACTGGGGACGTGGGCGACCCGGTGCTGCACTTCCTGGGCCACTCGACGGTGCGCGTCGAGCTGGCCGGGCGCACCGTGCTCACCGACCCGGTCCTGACCTCCCGCGTCGGCCCGCTGCGGCGGGTCGCGCCGCTGCCCGACCCGGCCGCCTGGGCGGGGGTGGACCTCGTCCTGCTGAGCCACCAGCACGGCGACCACCTGCACCTGCCCTCGCTGCGGCTGCTCGGCCCCGGGGTGCGGGTCGTCGCGCCGCGCGGCGCCGGCGCCTGGCTGCGGGCCCGCGGGGTCGCCCGCGTCGACGAGCTGGCCCCCGGGGAGTCGCTGACCGACGGCGACCTGCGCGTCACCGCCGTCGAGGCCGACCACAGCGCGCACCGGTGGGGGCCGCGCCTCACCCACGGGCCCGACGCCCCCGCCGTCGGCCACCTGCTAGAGGGCGCCGGGCGCACGGTCTACGCCAGCGGCGACACCGACCTGTTCGACGGGATGCACGACCTGCGCGGGCGGGACGTCGACGTCGCCCTGCTGCCGGTCTGGGGCTGGGGCCCGACCCTGGGCCCGGGCCACCTCGACCCGCTGCGCGCCGCCGAGGCGGTCGAGCGCATCCGGCCGCGGACCGTCGTCCCGGTGCACTGGGGCACGCTCGCGCTGCCGGGCAGCACCCTCGTCCCGCCGCTGCGGAGCCGGATGCGGCGGCTGCTCACCGAGCCGCCGCGCACCTTCGCCGCCGCGGTCGCCGCCCGCGGCCTCGGCACGCGCGTCGCGCTCACCGAGCCCGGCCGGCCGGTCCTCCTCCCCGCCGCGGACGCCGCATGAGCGCGCTGGCCAGCAGCTGGACCGACGCCTCCTCCCTCGGCTACCCCGTCGTCTTCGGCGGGGTGCTGCTCGGGTCGGTCGTGCCGGTCGTGCCCACGGGCGCGGTCGTCGGCGCGGCGGCCGCGGTCGCCACGTCGTCGGGCCACCTCGACCTGGTCGCCGTGCTCGTGCTGGCCACGCTGGCCGCCTGGACCGGCGACGTGATCACCTTCGCCGTCTGCCGGTTCGGCGGTCCGGCCGCCGTCCGCTGGGTCGCCCGCGGCCAGCACGCCGACCGGATCGCCGAGGTGCGCGAGCAGTTCCGGCAGCACGGCTGGCAGATCATCGTGGTCGGCCGGCTGCTCCCGGCCGGGCGCATCCCCGTGCTGCTGGCCGCCGGCGCGCTGGCCTACCCGTGGCGGCGGCTGCTGCCGGCGAGCCTGCTGGCCGCGCTGCTGTGGGCCGTGGCCTACGCGCTGCTCGGCGTGGTGAGCGGCGGCGTCTTCGACTCCCCGCTGATCGCGACCCTCATCGCGACGGTGCTCGTGCTGGTCGTCAGCGCCCTGCTCAACCTGGTGGCCGCCGCCCGGCGGCGGCGCCGGGTCCTGCGGGAGGACGACGCCGCGCCGCCGGCGCCCCGGGCACCCGGGGACCCCGTCGGCGCGGCGGGCGCCACGGACCCCGGCGACGCCGAGCCGACGCCGTGCGGTCCGGTCGCCGACCGCACGGGGCGACCGTGACCCGCCCCGCGGAGCGCGGCCGGGTCCTGCAGCGCGGGCGCACGCCGGCCCGCGTGCTGCTCACCTGGGCCGCCGCCACCGTCGCGCTGGTGCTGCTCGACGACTGGCTGCCCCGCTTCGACCTCGGGTCGTGGTGGCAGCCGCCGCTCATGGCGCTGCTGCTCGGCCTGCTGACGGCGGTCGTCTGGCCGCTGGTCATGCGGGTGGCCCTGCCGGTCGCGTTCCTCACCCTCGGCCTGGGCAGCTTCCTGCTGCTGGGCGTCGCCGTGCTCGGGGTGTCGTTCCTGGTGCCCGGCGTCGTGGTGGAGCGGGTGGGCACCGGGGTCGCCGTCGCGGTGGGCATGGCCGCGGTCTCCGGCCTGGTCAGCAGCCTGCTGGCCATCGACGAGGACGAGCTGTTCTTCCGCCGCGCGCGCCGCCGGGCCCGGCGGTCCGGCGAGCCGGCCGAGCAGCCGCCGGGCGTGGTCTTCCTGCAGATCGACGCGCTGTCGTACGAGACCGCCCGCCGCGCCGTCCGCGACGGGTCGATGCCCAACGTCGCCGCGCTGCTGCGGTCGGGCAGCCACGCGATGACCTCCTGGCACACCGACTGGAGCTCGCAGACCGGCGCGGCGGTCAGCGGCATCCTGTTCGGCAGCAACCACGACGTCTTCGGGTTCCGCTGGTACGAGAAGGACCGCGACCGGCTGGTCCGCGTCTCCCACCCCGAGGACGCCGCCCTGGTCGAGAGCCGGCTCTCCGACGGGCGCGGCCTCCTCGCCGGCGGCGGCGCGAGCCGGGGCAACCTGTTCACCGGCGACGCGCCGCACGTCAGCCTGACGATGAGCTCGCTGGCCCACGTGGTCCCCGCCGGCAGCCGCCGCGCCCGCGCCCTGGAGCGGGTGGGGTCGGGCTACTACGCCTACTTCGCCAACCCGGTGAACGCGCTGCGCACGATCGCGGTCTCCGCCGTCGACATCGGCCGGGAGCTGGTCGCCGCCGCCCGGGAGCGCCGCGACGACGTCCGCCCGCGGGTCTCCCGGGGCGGGCTGTGGCCGCTCATGCGGCCCGGGACCACGGTGATCAGCCGGGACGTCGTCGTCTTCGCGCTGCTCGAGGACATGATGGCCGGCCGGCCGGTCGCCTACGCCGACTTCCTCGGCTACGACGAGGCCGGGCACCACGCCGGGCTGGAGCGCGCCGACACCCTGGCGGTGCTGCGGACCATCGACCAGCAGATCGGCCGGCTGCACCGCGCCGCCGCCCTCGCGCCGCGCCGCTACCACCTGGTGTGCCTCTCCGACCACGGCCTCACCCAGGGGGAGGCGTTCGAGGCGCGGTTCGGCGAGACCGTCGAGGCGCTCGTCGGCCGGCTGTGCGGCGCCGACCCGGACCCGCGGACGGTCTGCAGCGGCCCCCGCAGCAGCCGCGGCCCGGCCGACGGCGGCTGGCAGATCGGCGCCGCCCTGGGCGAGGGCGGCGGCCCGGTCGCCCGCCGGCTGCGGGCGCGGGTCCAGAGCGGGGAGCGCCACGACCACGATCTGCCGGCCAGCGGCGGGGGCGCCGTGCCGCGGGTGGCCCCGGGCGTCGTCGTCACCGTCTCCGGGCACACGGCGTCGATCTCGTTCGCCGACCTGCCCGGCCGGGTGCCGCTGGAGGAGATCGAGCGGCACTGGCCCGACCTGCTGCCCGGCCTGGTCGACCACGCCGGCGTCGGCTTCCTGCTCGTCCGGTCGCTGGAGCACGGCCCGGTGGTGCTCGGCCGGGACGGCGTGCACCGGCTGGCCACCGGCGAGGTGCTCGGCAGCGACCCGCTGGCGCCCTACGGCGAGCACGCGCCGGCGCTGGTCGCCCGCGTCTCGGACTTCCCGCACTGCCCGGACGTCGTCGTCAACAGCGCCTGGGACCCGGTCACCGACGAGGCCTCCCCGTTCGAGCCGCACGTCGGCTCGCACGGCGGCCTGGGCGGGCCGCAGCAGCGCGGCTTCCTGGTGCACCCGCGGTCGTTCGCCCCGCCGGGCGAGGTGGTCGGCGCCGAGCACCTGCACCGGGTGTTCCGCGGCTGGCTCACCGACCTCGGCCACCCCGAGCCCGACGGCGCGGGCGCGACGGTCGGCCCGGACAGCGCCACCGCGCGCGGTCTCCGGGTGGGCGGCGCCCCGGTGGCCGGCAGGTGAATCTCCGCCCCCGTCCCTGGCGGGTCCCCCCGGCAGCGCAGACAGTGGGCCGATGAGACCCGACGCGCGCGCCTGGTTCGAGAGCCGCACCTCGACGGCCGCCGGGCTGGCCGAGATCGACGCCGCGGCGCTGCTGCGCGCCAAGCGGCGCGGTGGGCACCGCGTCAGCGTCGTGCTGCCCGCCCGCGACGAGGAGGCCACCGTCGGCCGGCTGGTCACCGACATCGTCGAGCGCTGGATGCGCCGGGTGCCGCTGGTCGACGAGCTGCTCGTCGTCGACTCCGACTCGACCGACGCCACCGCGGAGGTCGCCCGGGCGGCCGGCGCCGACGTCGTCTCCACCGCCGAGGTGCTGCCCGCCCACGGCAACCGCCCGGGGAAGGGCGAGGCGCTGTGGAAGTCGCTCGCGGCCACCACCGGTGACCTACTGGTCTTCCACGACGCCGACCTGCTCGGCGACGTCTCGCACTACGTCCCCGCGCTGCTGGGGCCGCTGCTGACCACCCCGGAAGTCGGCTACGTGAAGGGCTGCTACACGCGGCCGCTCAGCGTCGACGGCGTGACCAGCCCGGCCGGGGGCGGGCGGGTGACCGAGCTGACCGCGCGGCCGCTGCTCAACGCCTGGTGGCCGGAGCTCGCCGGGGTCGTCCAGCCGCTGTCGGGCGAGTACGCCGGCCGCCGCGAGTTCCTCGAGCAGGTGCCGTTCTCCTCCGGCTACGGCGTCGAGGTCGGCCTGCTGCTCGACCTGCTGCGGATCGTCGGCCTCCCCGGCCTGGCGCAGGTCGACCTGGGCGAGCGCCGGCACACCTCGCAGACGCAGGACGCGCTGAGCCGGATGGCCGGTCAGGTCGTGTCGGCCGTGCTCGCCCGCGCCGGCCACGGGCGCCCCGTCAGCGGGCTGCTCACCCAGTTCCGGCACGACGCGGACGGGTTCGAGCCGTACAGCAGCGCCGTCGCCGTCGACGAGCGACCGCCGATGGCGAGCATCCCCGAGTACCGCGCGCTGCAGTCCCTCCCCGGCTGAGGAGCCCGCCGCGCGCGGGCGTCCCCGGCATACCGGCCCGGACACGGCTCGCATTGGCGGCTGCGCGCCCTCCCGGCATCTAGCCTGTGCAGCCGCGGCGTCGCAGGGTGCGGGCCGGGAACGGGGTGGACGTGAGCAGGACCGGGCGGGCGCTGGCTGTCGCGACGGTGGCGCTGGGGGTGGCGTTGACGAGCACCGCGTGCGGCGGTGGCGGGGACTCCGAGCCGATCGGCCAGCCCTCCAGCAGCGCTCCCGAGACGACGTCGGAGCCGGCCGAGACCTCGACCAGCAGCCCGGCGACGACGTCGTCCCGCGCGACGACGACGTCGTCCAGCTCGGCGGGTGCGTCGTCCACCGACGACGGCGTCCTCGACGAGGAGGACGAGGGCCGTGAGCTGGGCCTGGAGGACTTCTTCAACGCCGACTCCCAGTGGGAGGAGCGGCGCTACGACCTCGCCGCCCAGCAGGACGTCCCCGGTGTCGGCTCCATCGTGCAGGGGTGCGGCCAGAGCAGCACCTACGACCGGACGCTGGAGCTGCGGCTGGGCAACAACTTCAGCGAGCTGACCTTCTCCGCCGCGCAGGCGAACAACAGCCAGCGCTCCGACCAGAACATGGTCGTGGAGATCCTCGCGAACAACGAGCAGCGCGACATCCGCAGCGTGCCGTTCAACCAGACGCAGGACTTCACCATCGACGTCACCGGCGTCAACGCGCTGGTCCTCCGCCTCTACCTCGACGACGAGGTCGCCGACTGCCGCGGGTCGGTCGTCGGCGTGATCTCGGAGGCCACCGTCAACTAGTCAGTCGGCCTCCAGCGGCAGCGCGCCCTGGTCGAGGTCCCGCAGCGACGCGGTGAGGACGTTGCTGCCGCGGACCTCGACCACGCACGTCGTCCCGGCCTCGCGCGCGACGAGGTCCGCGTCGTGCCGGGAGAACGGCACCCCCATGTACGCCCCGGCGCGGCCGCTGCAGTTCAGCGGGTCCGTGGCAGCCTGCTGCTCGAAGACGACCTCGGCGGCGTGCGGCTCCGAGCACGGCAGGGCGGCACCGTCGTCGGCCAGGCAGCGGCGCCACTGGTCGGCCCGGCCGTCGAGCACGCCTCCGGCGGAGCCGTCGAGGTCGGCGTCCGGCAGGCCGACGGTGCACGCCGTGCCGACGGTGCCGAGGACCAGGTCCTGGCGGAGCACGTCGGTGCCCGGCTGCCCGCCGAGGTACTGGAGCAGTGCCTGGGGCGAGCAGTCCGAGGCGCTGTAGACCTCCACGGCGTGGGCGCCGTCGCAGGCGGTCGGGGCCGAGGCCGCGTCCAGGCAGTCCCCCACGGCCAGGGCGGCCGCCGTCGCCGTCGCCGGAGCGGGCTCCTCGCCGGCGGGCGCGGACGGGACCGCCGAAGAACCGGGTGAGCCGCCGTCCGTCGCCGTCCCCCCGCCGGCGCCGTCGTCCCGCCCACCCAGGAGGACGACGACCGCGGCGACCAGGCCCGCGAGCACGGCGAGGGCCGGCACGACCAGGATCCACCGCCTCGAGCCCCGCTCGGGTCCCGGTGCCGGCGGGGGCGGGCCCGGGTGCGGGTCGCGCAGCGTCGGGACCCGGCCGACCGGAGCCGGGGAGGACCAGGGCACGGGCGGCGGGGGAACCTGCGCCGTCGCACCACCCACGGTGGTCGGCGGGGCGGCCGACAGCGCAGCCCGGGCCGCGGTGGCCAGCTCCTCGCAGGTGGCGAAGCGGTCGGCCGGGTCCTTCTGCATCGCCCTCGTGACGACGGCGGCCAGCGCCGGTGGCAGGTCCGGGCGCAGCTCCCGCAGGTCGGGCACCGGACCCGTGATCACGGCGGCGAGCAGGGGGCCGGGCTCCTCCACCGGGAAGGCCCGGCGACCGGTCAGCAGCTCGAACAGGACGGCGCCGAGCGAGTAGACGTCCGCCCGACCGCTCGTGGCGCGGCCGTCCAGCTGCTCGGGCGCCGAGTACGGGATCGTCCCCAGCAGCGCCCCCTGGGCGGTCAGCCCGGCGGTCGCCGCGAGGTTCTTCGCGATGCCGAAGTCGGTGAGCACCGCCTCCCCGTCCGCGCGGCGAAGCATGATGTTCGCCGGCTTCACGTCGCGGTGCAGCAGCCCACGGGCGTGCGCGTGGTCCAGCGCCCGGCCGACGGCGGCCACCACGTCGACCGCCTGCTGCGGGGGGAACGGCCCGCGCTCGCGCAGAGCGGTGTCGAGGTCGGTCCCGTCGACGAAGCGCATCGCGATGAAGAGGTGGTCGCCGTCCTGCCCCTTGTCCAGGACGTCGACGACGTTCGGGTGCTCGAGGGTGCACAGGAGGTCGGCCTCAAGCTCGAAGCGCTCCCGCACCCCGGGGTACCGGGCGACCCCGGGGTTCATCACCTTGAGCGCGACCGACCTCGGCAGCGTCGGGTGCCGCGCCTCATACACCGCTCCCATGGCGCCCTGCCCGAGCAGCCGGACGATGCCGTACCCGCCGACGGTCGAGCCGCTCGGAATCCCCACCGTTCCCCCCGCGTGCGTCGCTGCCCGGCCGGCAGCCCGCACGAGTATGCGGTGCGGGGAGGCCGCCGGACGTCGGTCAGGCGAGGGGTGTGTCGGCCAGCTTGGCGGCGAGGTCGCCGGGGGTGTCGTAGATCGCGACGGCGCCCGCGTCGTTGAGCTCGTCGTCCCCGAAGCCGCCGGAGCGCACCACCAGGGCGGGCATCCCGGCGTTGTCGGCGGCCTTCACGTCCCAGACCGAGTCGCCGACCAGGACGCTCGGGGCGTCCTCGGGTGCGCCGAGCTTGCGCAGGGCCACCTGCAGCAGGTCGGGGGCGGGCTTGGTGTTCTCGACGTCCTCGCTGCTGGTCCAGGCGTCGGCGACGTCGCGCGCGTCGAGCAGGTCCAGCGACAGGTCCACGTGGTGCGGCTTGCCCGAGCTGGCCAGCACCAGCCGGTGCCCGCGCTCCTTCACGGCGAGCAGCAGGTCGCGGGCGCCGGGCAGCACGGCCACCTCCCGCATGAGCGGGTCGGCCTCCTCCACCCAGCGCTCCCGGGCCTGCTCGCCGATCCGCTCCTCGAGCTCGTCACCGCCGATCGCGGCGACCAGCTGGTCCCCGCCCATGCCGATCAGCCGGTGGATCCGCCAGATCGGGAACGTCTCGCCCAGCGAGCGGAAGGCCCGGTACCAGGCCAGGGCGTGCTGGTAGTTGGTGTCGACGAGGGTGCCGTCGACGTCGAGGACGGCGATCGCGGAGGCGGCCATGGGCGCACCGTTGCCCGCCCCGCCGTCCCCGCAACCCCGTCGGGGGTCAGCCGTGGACCAGGAGGCCGCGCACCGTCTCGCCGGCCGCCTGGTCGCGGTAGCCCTGCGTGAGCTCGTCGAGGCCGTACCGGCGGGTGATCAGCCGGTCGAGCTCCAGCCGGCCCTCCTCGTGCATCCGCAGCAGCCGCGGGATGTCGGTGAACGGGTTGCAGTTGCCGAACAGCGAGCCCTGGACGCGGTGCTCGAACACCGTGGTCAGCTGCCCGTTCAGGGTGCCGATGCCGTCGGCGGGGCGGTCGGCGAGCGCGGTGAGCACCAGCGCGCCGCCCTTGCCGACGCAGCGCGTCGAGTCGGCCACCACCTCGGCCGACATCTTCCCCACGGTCACCACCACGACGTCGGCGCCGGTGCCGCGGGAGAGCTCGCGGGCCAGCCCGGCCGCCTCCCGGGCGTCGGCGACGGTGTGCGTGGCGCCGACGGACTCCGCGAACGTCCGCTTCATCTCCACCGGGTCGACGCCGACGACGTGCAGCGCGCCGGCGTGCGCCGCCCCCTGGACGGCGTTCACGCCCACCCCGCCCAGCCCCACGACGACGACCGTGTCGCCGGGCCGCACCCCGCCGGCGTACACCGCCGAGCCCCAGCCGGTCGGCACGCTGCAGGCCAGGAGCGCGGCGACGTCCAGCGGCGCCGACGGGTCGATGCGCACGCAGGAGAACTCGCTGAGCACCGAGTGCCGGGCGAAGGCGCCGACCATGCAGAACCCGCCGAGCTCGCGGCCGTCGTCCAGCCGGAACGGGAGCGTGCCGGTGGGCAGCTGCCCGGTGGCGATCGTGGCCCCGGCGTCGCAGATGCTCGACCGGCCGGTGGCGCAGTAGCGGCAGTGCCCGCAGGCCGGCAGGAAGCTGGTGACGACGTGGTCGCCGGGCGCGACCCGGGTGACGCCCGGCCCCACCGCCAGGACGACGGCGGAGCCCTCGTGGCCGCCGACGATCGGGTAGGAGCCGCCGGGGTTGGCGTGGCGCAGGTGCTCGTCGGAGTGGCACAGGCCGGCGTAGGCCATCTCGACCAGCACCTCGCCCGGCCCGGGGTCGACCACCTCGAGGTCGACGACCCGGTACTCCGTGCCGGGCTCGAACAGCACCGCTCCTGTGGTCCTCACCGGGTCCCGGTCTCCTTCCGCACCTGCGCCGACGCCGGCCCCAGCTTCCCCGGACGGCGCGGCCGGCGGCCCACCGGGTCCGGCCGGCGAGGCGGATCGGCCCAGGCAGGAGGACGATGGAGGTGTGTCCGCACCCCACGCCGGCCCGGCCCCGGCTCCCGGAGGCGCCCCGGAACCGGCGGCCTGCCCCGGCTGCGGCGCGGTGCTCGCGCCCCTCCCCGGCTCCGACGGGCCCGCGGGCGCGGCCGCCGCGTGCCGGCGGCTGTTCGAGGAGACGACCCGGGGCCTGCGCGAGGAGGCCGCCGCCGACCCGCGGGCCGCCGTCACCGTCGCGCTGGCCGACACCGCCTACGCCGCCCAGCACCCCGACCCGGCCGACCCGCGGGCGGTGCACCCGGTGCTCGACACGCTGGTCCGCCGCCTGGGTGACGAGCCCAACCCCGACCCGGCGCCGCAGCGCCCGCGGGCCTGGCAGATGACCCCGGCCGACATCGCCGCCGACCTCGACGTCGTCGGTCTCGAGACGCTGGTGGAGACGTGGGCGCGCACCGTGGCCGAGGACTGGAGCCGGGCCACCCGCTCCTGACGCCCGGGACGCGCGGACTACGCAGCGTTGTTACCGTGTTAGCCGTGAGTGATGGGGGTGACCGCCGAGCGCGGAAGAAGGCGGCGACCCGGGCACTGGTGCTGGAGACCGCGCAGCGGCTGTTCGCCGAGCGCGGGTTCGACGCGGTGACCATCGCCGACATCGCGGCGACCGCCGACGTCGCCGTCCAGACGGTGTTCAACCACTTCGCCACCAAGGAGGAGCTCTTCTTCACCGGGCGCACCCCGTGGGTGGACGCGCCGGCCGAGGCGGTGCAGCACCGGCCCGAGGGGGTCTCGCCGCTGGCCGCGCTGCGCCCGGCGCTGGTGGCGGAGATCGAGGCGCACATCGCCGGGCTCGCCGACCCGGCGCACCGCGGCATGGTCACCACGATGGCCGCCTCCCCCGCGCTGCAGGCGCGCGAGCGCGAGCTCAACGACCAGTCCCGGGCGAGGCTGCAGGGGGCGCTGGTCGACGCCTGGTCGACCGCGGACGGCGCGCACCGGCCGCCCGACGTCCACCTCACCGCCGCGCTGGTGGCCGCGACCTGGACGGCGGCCGCCCGCACCGTGGCCGCCGAGACCCGTCAGCCGCTCCCGGACCCCACCGAGGCGCCGGACCGGGCCAAGGCGGCCGCCACCCTGGCCGAGCAGGTGCTCTCCGGCCTGGAGGCGGCGCTGCGGACCAGCGACTCGGTGGACCCGCGCGACGAGCGCTGAGCCCGCGTCAGGCGGCGGCGGTCTGCCGGTCGCCCTGGACGACCGGCAGCAGCACCTCGTCCACGACCCGGTCCAGCCGCTCGGCCACGATCGCGCCGTCACCGGCAGCGGTGTACCGCTGCCACTGGAACGCCTCGAGGACGGAGCCCAGCAGCGCCAGGCGGGCCTCGGGCACCTCCTCGCCCCGGGCCGCGGCGCGCTCGCCGATCGCGGCGACCGCGGTCGCCAGCGGACGGGTGAGCGCGGCGTCGAGACCGGCGCGCAGCTCCTCGTCGTGGCGTGCGGCGCCGACGATGCTCGCCGCGGCCCGCTCCTCGCGGTCCAGCGGCCGGCGCCAGCGGTCGACCAGCGAGGCCAGGTCGCCGCGCACGGTGCCGGTGTCGGCCGGCTCGTCGACCAGCGTGAACCGGCTCACCGCGTGCCGGGCCAGGGCCGACATCGTCGGCCAGCGGCGGTAGATGCCCGCCTTGCCCGCTCGTGCCCGGGCAGCGACGCGATCGCTGTTGAGCCGACCCCATCCCTCCTCGGCGAGGATGTCGACAGCGACCGACAGCAGCTGCTCCGACAGCTCGGAGCTCAGCGGCCGTCCGGGGGTCCCACTCACAACGCGCTCCCGTCCTGTTACAGGCGCATACGCGCGCCATCCTGGCCGTTCAGTGGAGCGACCACAAGGATCGGAGCTTCACACACCCAAGTCGGTGGTGTGCCACCAGGTCACGCACCAGCGGCGCTCTGCACCGGTACGCGCAGGGTCCCGTCGTCCCCGGCGGACGCGGCGAGGCGCTCCCAGCGCTCCGCCCAGTCCGCGCCGCCGGCCTGCGGCTCGGCCGCGGTGCGCACGGCGGCGGCGTCCAGCACCGCCGTGTCGGCGTCCTCGAGGCGGCCGAGCCCGGCGGCGGCGAGCGCCTCGCCGGCCTCCTCGTCGGTGGCCTCCCCCACGGCGACGAACACCTTGGTCAGGTCGTCGACCTCGACGACCCGCACCTCGGGGCGCTGGTCGGCGCCTCCCACCACCTCGACGATCACGGCGACCTCCTGCGGTCTCGGTGTGCGGCCTACACGTGCCAGGGGAACTGCGAGAAGTCCGGGTCGCGCTTCTCGAGGAAGGCGTCGCGGCCCTCGACGGCCTCCTCGGCCATGTAGGCCAGCCGGGTCGTCTCCCCGGCGAACAGCTGCTGACCGACCAGTCCGTCGTCGATCAGGTTGAACGAGTACTTGAGCATCCGCTGGGCGGTCGGGCTCTTGGCCACGATCCGGCGTCCCCAGTCCAGCGCGGTGCGCTCGAGCTCCGCGTGCGGCACCACCCGGTTCACCATGCCCATCGCGTGGGCGTCCGCGGCGCTGTACTCCTCGCCGAGGAAGAAGACCCCGCGGGCGAACTTCTGCCCGACCTGGCGGGCGAGGTAGGCCGAGCCGAAGCCGCCGTCGAAGCTGCCGACGTCGGCGTCGGTCTGCTTGAAGCGGGCGTGCTCGGCGCTGGCGAGGGTCAGGTCGCTGACCACGTGCAGGCTGTGCCCGCCGCCGGCCGCCCAGCCGGGGACGACGCAGACGACGACCTTCGGCATGAACCGGATCAGCCGCTGCGCCTCCAGGACGTGCAGCCGGCCGCTCGAGCCCGCCGAGTGCTCGTAGCCGTACCTCCCGCGCACCCGCTGGTCGCCGCCGGAGCAGAACGCCCAGCCGCCGTCCTTGGGGCTGGGGCCGTTGCCGGTGAGCAGCACGCAGCCGACGTCGGTCGACAGCCGGGCGTGCTCCAGCGCGGTGATCAGCTCGTCGACCGTCTGCGGCCGGAACGCGTTGCGCACCTCGGGCCGGTCGAAGGCGATGCGGACGACGCCGGCGTCGACGGCCCGGTGGTAGGTGATGTCGGCGAAGTCGAACCCCTCGACCGGCCGCCACGCACCCGCGTCGAAGATCTCCGAGACGTCGTCGCGCGCGCTCATGACCCGCACGGTAGTGCCGCCCGGCGAGGGTGCTCCGGCCGGTCCGCCGGCCGGCTCACCCGCCGAGCAGACCGCCGACCCCGTTCGTCACGCCGCCGAGCACCTGGCCGGTGCCGTCGACCAGCCCGCCCACCGGATCGCCCCCGGTCGCGCCCTCGACGACCGAGCCGAGCCCGTCGGTCACGCCGCCGAGGGTCTCCTCGACGGCCTCCGTCGTCTGCTGCACGACCGGCGGCGGCGGGGGCAGGGCCGGGGCGGGCGGCGCCGGGCTGGAGACCGGCGGCGGGGTGGTGGACCCGCCGCCGGAGCCCGGCACCGGGGTGGAGCCGGTGCCTCCCGTACCGCCGGGGCCGCCGGTGCCGCTGCCGCCGCCCGCCGCGGGGGCGCCGGGGGCCGCGACCCCCGGGGCCGGCGCGCCGGGCGCGGGAGCGCCGGGCAGCGCGCCGACGCCGCCGGGCGCCGGGGCGGCGACCGTGCCGCCGAGCGCCTGGGTCAGCCGGCCGGTGGCGGTGCTCAGGCTCTGGAACTGCGCCGCGTTCGCCGGGCCGATGACGGTGGTGAACGGCCAGCCGTCGAGCCCCTCGGCGCCGATCAGCGGGGACAGCCGGCCGAAGCCGCCGGGAGCCGACGTGTCGGGGCCGCCCGCGACCGCGCCGCTGCCGCCGCCGGCGCCACCCGCGGCCGACGCGGTGTCGTCCGCGTCGGCTGCGCCGGTGCCGGACAGGGCCAGCACGGGGGCGGCGACGAGGCCGGCCACGGCGGCGGTCATCAGCACCCGCCAGTTGCGGCGGTCGGCCGCCAGCCCGGCGGGGTCGGCGGCCGCCCGCGCAGCGGTGGCACGCGGTGCGGAACGGGACGACGAGGAGCGTCCTGCTGCTCCGGACGCCTTCTGACGGCTGCTCACGGCGCCTCCCTTACCCGCGCGTAACCGTGTCACACATCACTGTCACATGGTTTCCGTCGGGGCTCCAGTGCAGGTCAGCCGTGCGGGTGGCCGGCCGCACCACCTCGGCCGCCCCGGACGGACCGGTCCGGCCCCGCCGCGTACCGTCCGGCGGGTGGCCGACCGTCCGGTGCTGCGCGTCGGCACGCTGAACCTCGCCTCCGGCCGCGGCCCCTCGGGCGGCGTCCTCCCCGCCGAGCGGATCCGGGCGGCCCTCGACGGGCTGGACGTCGACGTGCTGGCCGTGCAGGAGCTCGACGCCGGGCAGCCGCGCTCGTCGGGCGCCGACCAGCCCGCCGTGGTCGCCGCCGCCCTCGGAGCCCCCGACTGGCGGGCCGCCGCCACGGTCGCCGGCACCCCGGGCCCGGTGCGCAGCTGGACGCCGGTCGACCCGCCGGTGCTGCGCGGCCCCGGCGACGCCGTCCCGGGCCCCCTCTACGGCATCGCCCTGGTCAGCCGGCGGCCGGTGCTGCGGTGGGCGGTCCTGGGCCTCGGCGGCGGGCGGGCCCGGCTGCCGGTGCGGGCGCCGGACCCGCGCACCGGCCGGCCGCGCTGGTGGTGGGTCCCCGACGAGCCGCGGGTCGCCGTCGCCGCCGTCCTGGACGGGCTGACCGTCGTCGGCACCCACCTGTCCTTCTCCCCGCCGACCGCGGTCCGCCAGCTCCGGGCGCTGCGCCGCTGGACGGCGACGCTGCCCGGCCCGGTCGTGGTGGCCGGCGACCTCAACCTGCCCGGCGGGCTGCCCGCGCGGCTGCTGGGCGGCGTCGCGCTGGTCGCGGCGGCCACCTTCCCGGCGGCCGGGCCCCGGGTGCAGCTCGACCACCTGGTGTCGCTGGGCGCCGGACCCGCCGGCCCCGGGACCGCGACCGTCCTCGCCGTCGGCGACCACCGCGCGCTCGTCGCCCCGGTGCGCGGAGGGGATCCGCCGCCCTGACGCCCACGGACCCCCGCGCCTAGGCGAGCAGCAGCGGCAGCAGGCGGGGCAGGGAGGCGGCCAGTCCGGGGTGCAGCGGCACCCGCTCCAGCTCGGTCAGCGGGATCCAGCCGACCGCGGTGCTCTCGCCGTCCAGCCGCAGGTCCGCCGGCTCGATCGGGCGGGCCGGGGTGGCCAGCACGGTGGTGTAGGCCCATC
Organism: Blastococcus sp. SYSU D00813; assembly: GCF_054050735.1. NCBI lineage: Bacteria > Bacillati > Actinomycetota > Actinomycetes > Geodermatophilales > Geodermatophilaceae > Blastococcus > Blastococcus sp. SYSU D00813. The sequence continues at coordinate 105,664 of NZ_JBJGZX010000013.1, read as the reverse complement.
CGCCGTGGTCGTCGACGGACCGCGCCCCGAGCACGACGTCGTCCTCGGCCAGGCCGAGCTCCTCGCGCACCTCCCGCAGGGCGCCGCGCTCGGGCGCCTCGTCCAGGTGCAGCGCCCCGCCGGGCGTGCCCCAGGTGCCGCCGTGGTGCGACCACTCGGCGCGGTGCTGGAGCAGCAGCTCCGGGCCGGTGTCGCCGTCGCGGTGCAGGAGCAGCCCGGCCGCGCCGGCCCGCCCCCAGTGCCGGTGGCCGAGGTCGCACGTCGTCCAGCCGTCGGTCGGCGAGAACACCACGCCGCCCAGTGAACAGCACCGCCGCGCTGGCAGGATCGACGCGGTGACCACCGTCCAGCTGCGCCGCTACCGCCTCGAGCCCGGCCGCCTGCCCGAGTTCCTCGCCTGGTTCCCCACCGTGCTGCCCGTCCGGGAGCAGTTCGGCTTCCGCGTCGTGTCCGCCTACGCCGACCACGCGCTGGACACCTTCACGTGGGCGGTGGCGTACGACGGCGACGAGGCCGCGTTCACCGCCGCGGTGCAGGCCTACGACGCGTCCCCGGAGAAGGCCGCCGCCTTCGAGACCTTCCCGCGGGTGATCACCGAGCAGGTCAACGGCTTCGTCGAGGACGTCCTGGCGCCGCGGGCATGAGGGTCGCCGTCTTCACCGGCTCGCAGAGCGGGCCGGAGTCCCACCGCGCCGCGGCCGCCGCGCTCGCCACCGACCTGGCCCGCGCCGGCGTGGGCGTCGTCTACGGCGGGGGGCACGTGGGGCTGATGGGTGTCGTCGCCGACGCGGCGCTGGCCGCCGGCGGCGAGGTGGTCGGCGTCATCCCGCAGCACCTGGTGGACGACGAGCTGGCCCACCCCGGGCTGCCGCGGCTGGAGGTCGTGGCGTCGATGCACGAGCGCAAGGCGCGGATGGCCGAGCTCGCCGACGCGTTCGTCGCGCTGCCCGGCGCCGCCGGCACGCTCGAGGAGCTGTTCGAGGCCTGGACCTGGGGGATGCTCGGCCTGCACGCCAAGCCGACGGTGCTGGTCGACGTCGACGGGTTCTGGCAGCCGCTGCTGGCCCAGCTGCGCCGCATGGCCGACGACGGCTACCTCGACCGCCGCCGCCTCGACGCCCTCGGTGTCGTGAATGACGCGGCGGGGCTGCTGGCCTTCGTGGAGTCCTACGAGCACCCGCCGCGGAAGTGGACGCCGACGCCGCCCTGACCCCTCGAGGGGGCCGGGGCGTAACGCCGTCGAAAACCAGCGGTGCTCCACTGGACCGGTGCGGATCGTGCGCGACACCCGGGTGGTGCACGGCCACCTGCGGGCGTTCCTGCGCGCCGGCAGCGGCCCGCCGCTGCTGCTCATCCACGGCATCGGCAACAACGCGCAGACCTGGGCCGGCGTGCTGGGCCCGCTCGCCGAGCACCACACCGTCATCGCGCCGGACCTGCTCGGCCACGGCGACTCCGACAAGCCGCGCGGCGACTACTCGATCGCCGGCTACGCCAACGGCATGCGCGACCTGCTGTCGGTCCTCGACGTCGAGCAGGTCACCGTGGTCGGCCACTCGCTCGGCGGCGGGGTGGCCCTGCAGTTCGCCTACCAGTTCCCCGAGCGCTGCCAGCGGCTGGTGCTGGTCGGCAGCGGCGGGCTCGGCCCGGAGCTGTCGGCCACGCTGCGGGCGGCGACCCTTCCCGGCGCCGAGCTCGTGCTCACGGGGCTGGCCGGCGTCTCCGGCGTCCTGCGGGCGGGGCTGCGGGTGGTCGAGGGCGTCGGCCGGGTGGCCGGGTGGCGGCAGGCGCGGGACCTGGCCGAGGCCGGCGAGGCGCTGCTCGCGCTCAAGGACGTCGAGGCCCGCCGGGCGTTCCTGCGGACCCTGCGCAGCGTCGTCGACGCCCGCGGCCAGGCCGTGACCGCGCTCGACCGCCTCTACCTGGCCGACGCGATCCCGATGCTGGTCATCTGGGGCAGCCGCGACCCGATCGTGCCGACCAGCCACGCCGACGCCGTCCGCGCGCTCGTGCCCAGCGCCCGCGTCGAGGTCTTCGAGGGCGCCGGGCACTGGCCGCACGTCGACGACCCCGCGCGCTTCTGCCGCGTCGTGGCGGAGTTCCTCCGCGACACCGTGCCCGCCGCCCACGACCGGGACAGCTGGCGCGCGCTGCTGGCCCAGGACCGCTGATCTAGCGTCCCCCGGGTGGAGACCTGGGACGTCGTCGTCGTCGGGGGCGGCCCGGCGGGCGCGGCGGCGGCGCTCGCCGCGCGGCGGGCCGGCCTGACCGCGCTGGTCCTGGACCGCGCCGACTTCCCCCGCGACAAGGTGTGCGGCGACGGGATCGCCCCCGAGGCGCTCGACGTGCTCGCCGTCCTCGGCGCGGACCCGGACGCGCTGGTCGACGGGTACCCGGCCGTGCCGCGGCTGTCGCTGCGGGCGCCGCGCGGCGCGGTGGTCGAGCGGGAGACCGCCCGCCCGTCGCACGTCGTCCCCCGGGAGGTGCTGGACGCGCGCATCCTGCAGGCAGGGCTGGCCGCCGGCGCGGCCTTCCGCCGCCACCGGGTCCGGTCGCTGGTGGTCGAGGACGGCGGGGTGGTGGTCGACGACGCCGTCCGCGCGGGCGTGCTCGTCGGGGCGGACGGCGCCGAGTCCGTCGTCCGCCGGGCGCTCGGGCTGCCGCGCACGCGCGACGACCGCATCGCCGTCGCCATCCGCGGTTACGCGCCCGAGCCACGGCTGCGGCCGGGCGCGCAGGCGCTGGTGCTGACCGAGCAGCGGTGGCCGGCCTACGCGTGGTCGTTCCCGCTGGGCGACGGGCGGGCCAACGTCGGCTACGGCGAGCTGGTGTCGGGCGGGGCGAGCCGGGCCGAGCTGGTCGCCGGCCTGCACCGCCTGCTGCCCGGTGTCGAGCCGGGGGAGCTGCGCGCGCACCGGCTGCCGCTGTCGACCGGCCGGCGCCGGCAGCCCGACGGCCGGGTGCTGCTCGCCGGGGACGCCGCCTCGCTGATCAACCCGCTGACCGGCGAGGGGATCTTCTACGCCGTCCTGTCCGGGGCGCTCGCGGGGGCCGCCGCCGCGGCGGGCGCGGACGCCGGGGCGGCCTACCGCGCGGCGCTGGAGCGGCGGCTGGGCGGCCACCTGCGGGCGACGACGACGGCCTCGCAGCTGTCGCGGTGGCCGCGGCTGATGGACGCCGCCGTCCGCGGCGCCGCCGCCGACCAGCGGGTGTTCGACGACGTCGTCGCACTCGGCCTGGCCGACGGCCGGCTCACCGCGCGGACGCTCGCCGCCGCGGCGCGGAACCTGCGGGGCCCGCGGTCCTGACGGCTAGCCGGCGACCGCGACCCGGTCGCGGCCGTCGCGCTTGGCCGCGTACAGGGCGGCGTCCGCCGCGGCGTACAGGGTGCGGACGTCGCCCGAGCGCACGGGCGCGTGCGCGACGCCGACGCTGACCGAGAGCGCGAGCAGCCCGCCGTCGGGCAGCCGCAGCGGCGTCGCGCGCACCGACTGCAGCAGCGCCTCGGCCCGCTCGGTGGCGACCCGCGGCGGGCAGCCCGGCAGCAGGACGGCGAGCTCGTCCCCGCCGAGCCGGCTCAGCACGGCGTCCCCGGCGCGGACCACCCGGCGCACCAGCCCGGCGAGGTGGATCAGCGCGTCGTCGCCGACGGGGTGGCCGTGGCGGTCGTTGATCTGCTTGAAGGAGTCGACGTCGAGCAGCACCAGCGCGGTGCCCTCGCGGTGCGGCGCCCGGTCGAGGGCGTGCTCGAGGGCCTCCTCGAAGACCCGCCGGTTGAGCAGCCCGGTCAGGGAGTCGACCGTCGCCTGCTGCTGCAGCGCGGCGACCAGCCGGTCCTGCACCGCGGCGGCCCGGTCCAGCATGGCCGCCGTCACCACGAGCACCGCGCCGAAGAAGACGACGTCGACCAGCGCCTCGGTCAGGGGGAGCAGGAGCAGCAGGCTGACCGCGTCGCCCGCGATCGCCGCCCCGGTGACGACGACGACCGCCCCGCGCCGCAGGTGGGTGGCCGCCCACAGCACCGGGAACGCCAGGAACGCCTGCGCGGCGGCCGACGGGTCGCGGGTCAGCACGTTCATCACGCAGACGAGCAGCGCCCCGCCGACGCCGATGGCGACGAACGCCCCGCGCCGGTCGAGCGTCTCGGGACGGGCCAGCCGGCACACCCCGGCCACGCCCAGGAGGACGAGCGCACCGCCGACCGACGCCGCCCGCGACGTCGCGCTGACCGCGTTGGGCCCGAAGCCGGTGAAGACGACCAGGACGACGGCGCACACGCAGACGATCAGGACGGCGGAGCGCACGGTGCTCCGCGCGTCGCGTGCCCGGAAGGTCGACGGCAGCCTCACCCCCGGGGAATCGGCACCGGCCCGTTCCCGCAGGAGGCCGCCACCACCCGTCCGGGGGAGTCCGCGCACCGCGTCCGGAGGTGTTCCCGAGCGGGCGGGCCGCTGGCACAGTGTCGCGGTCACCGGGGAGGTCCCGGGAACTTGGAGGGACATCTGATGGTCGACGCGAGCTGGCTGCCCGACCCGAGCGGGTCGCACGAGCTGCGCTACTGGAACGGCAGCGCCTGGACCGAGCACGTCTCGGACCAGGGGACGACGGGCATCGACGCGCCGAGCCCGGACCTGCCGCTGCCCGGTGCCGCGGCCCCGCCGCCCCCGCCGCCGCCGGGTGACGCGAACGTGCAGTACTACGGCTCGTCGGAGGCCGGCTTCGCGCAGCCGGACCAGACCCAGCCGGCCGGCTACGGCGCGACGGCCGCCGGCACCGCCGCGCAGCAGCCGTACGGGCAGCCGCAGTACGGCCAGCAGCAGCCCTACGCCCAGCCCCAGCAGGCGCCGGCGGCCAAGCCCAGCTGGAAGGACCGCCTCAAGCAGGTGGCCGACCAGGGCAAGGCCGTGGCGGAGCAGGGCAAGGCCAAGCTCGCCGAGCAGTCGGCCAAGCGCACCGAGCAGTGGGCCAACGACCCGAACACGCTGTGGTTCGGCGAGAGCAAGGGCGGCGCCACCGGCGCGGCCGGCGTCGCGAAGGCGCGGTACCGGATCACCAAGGACCGCATCTGGATCGAGAGCGGCCTGCTCGGCACCCGCACCGAGAGCGTGCCGCTGTGGGCGGTCCGCGACATGGACATCCGGCAGGCGGTCTGGCAGCGCGGCAAGGACGTCGGCGACCTCGTCCTCGGCCTCGACGACCCGGCGTACGGCGTCTCGCAGGACACCTTCAACCTGACCGGCGTCCTCGAGAGCGGGACCACGAGCGGCCAGGTCGTCCTCGACAACATCGAGAACCCGCACCACGTGTTCGACCTGCTGTCCCCGCTGGTGAGCGAGGCGCGGCACAAGAAGACGATGGAGCGGCAGTCGCAGTACGTGCACCACGTGAACCCGGGGATGGCCTACGGCGCCCCGCAGCCGCCGGCGCCCGCCCCGCAGGCCGAGGCCAAGCCGGACCTGGTGGAGCAGCTGCGCAAGCTCGGCGAGCTGCGCGACGCCGGGATCCTCACCGAGGAGGAGTTCGCCGCGCAGAAGGCCAAGCTGCTCGGCTGAGCGTCGTCCGTCCCCCGGCCCGTCCCGCACCCGCGGGGCGGGCCGGGGGCGTCAGCGGTCGGGGTCGACCGCCCGCCGGCGCAGCAGCTCGACCAGCCCGTCGGTCAGCCCGGCGGCGCGCAGGGGCTGCAGCGGGTCGCCGTGCCGGGCGCGGAGCGCGGCCAGTGCGGTCTCCATGGCCGTCGCGGAGAAGTCCTGACCGATCGCGGTGCGGGTGAACGTGTTCCGGTCGACGCCGTGCGCGGCGAGGATCGCACTCATGAGCGGCTGCAGCCGGCGCCCGATCGCCTCGATGTTGGCGCCGGTGAGCGCGTAGTCGGCCACGACGTCGTCGTCGTCCGCGCCGAGGGTCAGCAGGAACGCCGCAGCCAGGACCCCCGTCCGGTCCTTGCCGGCCGAGCAGTGGAACGCCGCGGCCCCGGGCGTCACGGCGAGCACGGCCAGGGCCGTGACGATGTTCGCGGCGGCCGAGGAGAACAGGTCGGCGTACATGCCGCCCATGCCGACCGGGTCCCGCGGGTCGACCCCGGCGCCCGGACCGGAGGACGGCCGCAGGCCGGGCATCAGCGGCAGGTGGTGGTAGGCGACGGGGAGCTCGCCGAAGACCCCGCGGCCGGTGGCGCGGACCTCGCCGGGGGTGCGCAGGTCGATCACCGCGGCCAGCCCCTGCTCGACCAGCGTCTCGGCGTCCTCGCGCGGGGTGAGGGACAGGTCGTCGGCGCGGATGGCCACGCCCCGGCGCACCGTGCCGCCCGCCGCCGGGATGCCCCCGAGGTCGCGCAGGTTCACGGGCGCCGACAGCACCGAGTCCTCGATCACGGGTCAGTCGTACACGCCCGGCGGGTCCCGTGGGCGGGTCCTCAGGCTCCCGACCTGCGGCGGCGGGGCGCCGCCGAGCGGGGTGGCGCCGCCCGCATGTGGTCGCGCACCGGGGTGAGCAGGTCGGCGAGGGCCGCCACGTCCTCGCGCGAGAGCGGCGCCAGGAGCAGGTCGCGGACGACGGCCACGTGGCCGGGCAGGACGTCGGCGAGCAGCGCACGCCCGGCGTCGGTGATGGTGACGGTGACGCCGCGCTCGTCGTCGGGCGACGGCGCACGGACCACCAGCCCCGCCTGCTCGAGCAGCCCCGCCTGGTAGGTCAGGCCGCTGCGGCTGTAGACGACGCCGTCGGCCAGGTCGGTCATGCGGCTGCTGCCGGACGGCGAGTCCAGGCCCAGGCGGGCCAGCAGCTGGAACTGCACGTAGCTCAGCCCGCCGGCCTCCTTCAGCTGCTGCTCGACCGCGTGCCGCAGCAGCCCGGCGACCTCCATCAGCGCGAAGTAGGCGCCGAGCTGGACGCGGTCGAGCGGCGGCGGGTCGTCGGCCATGCCGGGAGCCTACTTGCTTCGAATCCGAAGCAGGTCTACCGTCGCCGACAGCTACTTCGAATTCGAAGCAGCCCGATGCGACTCAGAGTGAGGTCCGGTCATGAAGGCAGTGCGTTTCCACCGGTACGGCGACCCCGACGTCCTGCGCCTCGAGGACGTGGCGCTGCCCGTCCCCGGCGAGGGCCAGGTGCGCGTCCGCGTCGCCGGGACGTCGTTCAACGGCGTCGACGGCAACATCCGGGCCGGGTTCATGCAGGGCCCCATCCCCGTGGCGCTGCCGCACACGCCTGGTCTCGACGTCGCCGGCACGGTCGACGCCCTCGGCGCCGGCGTGGACGGCGTCGCGGTCGGCGACCGGGTCGTCGGCTTCCTGCCGATGACCGGGACCGGCGCCGCGGCGGAGTACGTCCTCGCGCCGGCCGAGATCCTGGCGCCGGCGCCGGCGAGCATCCCGCTGGCCGACGCGGCCGCGCTGCCGGTGGTCGGGCTCACCGCGTGGCAGGCGCTGTTCGACCACGGCGGGCTCACCGCCGGGCAGCGCGTGCTGGTCAACGGCGCGGGCGGGGCCGTCGGCGGCTACGCCGTCCAGCTGGCCGCGCGGGCCGGGGCGCAGGTGGTCGCGACGGCCGGGCCGGGCAGCGCCGCGCGCGTCCGGGCGGCCGGAGCCGACGAGGTGGTCGACCACACCACCACCGACGTGACCGCGGCCGGCATCGAGCCGGTCGACCTGGCGCTCAACCTGGCGCCGGTGGAGCCCGCCCGGCTGGCCGCCCTCGTGGGCCTGGTCCGGCCCGGCGGCGTCCTGGTCAACACGACGGTGTGGATGCCCGCCCCCGGCGACGAGGAGCGGGGTGTCCGCGGCGTCGACCTGTTCGTCCGCAGCGACGCCGGGCAGCTGGCGCAGCTGTCGGCACTGGTCGACGGCGGCGAGCTGCGGGTCGACGTCGCGGAGCGGGTCCCGCTCGAGGAGCTGCCCGCCGTCCACGCGCGCGCCGCCGCCGGCGGGCTGACCGGCAAGGTCGTCGTCCTCGCGCCGGCGGCCTGAGGGCCGCGCCGGGTGCGGAGCGGAGGGCGTGGGATTCGAACCCACGATGGGTGTAACCCCATAGCGGTTTTCAAGACCGCCGCCATCGGCCACTAGGCGAGCCCTCCTGGCGACCCGAGGCTAGCGTCCCGGGCGCTCCTGGCGGTCAGGCCGCCGGGAGCACCCGGATCGCGAGGGCGGCGATGTCGTCCTCGTGGCGGTCGAGCACCGGCTCCAGCGCGCGGTCCAGCAGCGTCTCCGGGTCGGCGTCCCCCGCCGCCGACACGCTGGCCACCAGCTCGGCGAGCCCGGCGTCGATGCTGCGGCCGCTGGTGCGCCGCTCGAGCAGCCCGTCGGTGTAGAGCAGCAGGGTGGAGGCCGGCGGCAGCTCCACGGTGTGGTCCCCGCGCGGGCGGTCCGGGTCGACGCCCACCAGCAGGTCCGGCGGGGTGGCGAGCACCCGGACGTCCCCGCCGGGCGTGACCAGCAGCGGCGGCGGGTGGCCGGCGTTGGTCCACCGGACCCGCCGGTGCCCGCGCCGGGCGCCGGGCTCGATGCGGGCCAGCAGGATCGAGGCGATGGCCTGCACCGGCAGCTGCGCCAGGGCCCGGTCCAGCCGGGTCATCGTCTCCGACGGCACCTCGGAGCGGTCGACGGCGTACCCGCGCAGCAGCGTCCGCAGCTGGCTCATGTCCGCCGCGGCGGCGATGTCGTGGCCCACGGTGTCGCCGATCGCGAGCACGGTGGCGTCCTCCGGCGTGCAGAACCCGTCGTACCAGTCGCCACCCACCTGGTCGGCCGAGTGGGCGGGCAGGTACCGGCCGGCCAGGGCCAGGCCCAGCGGCGTGGGCAGCCGGGGCAGCATGGCCCGCTGCAGCGTCTCGGCCATGCGGCTGCGCTCGGCCAGCAGCTGCCGGGTGCGCTCGACCTCGCGGCGGGCGACGTCGGCGGCGCGGACGGCACGGGCCTCCATGATCCGCAGGCGCAGCGCGTCGGAGCAGGCCCCGGCGAGGTCGGCCAGCACCGCCAGGTCGGCGTCGGTCCAGGTGCGCGGCCGGGTGTCGATGGCGCACAGCGACCCGACGACGCGGCCGTCGACGTCGGTCAGCGGCATGCCGGCGTACGCGACGACCCCGAGCTCGGGGACGGCGAGGTTGTCGGCGACCAGCGGGTGCACGCGGGCGTCGCGAACGACCAGCGGGCGGGCCGAGGCGACGACGTGCTGGCAGAACGAGTGGCTCAACGGCGTCCGCCGGGTGGTGGCCCACGGCTCGGGCAGCCCGGCGGCGCCCGGGAAGACCTGCTCGGTGGCGGTCACCAGCGACACCAGCGCCACCGGCACACCCAGCTGGAGCCGGACGAGCCGGACGAACCGCTCGAACGCCTCGTCCGACGCCTCCGACACGGGCGCGTCGTCCGGCAGCGGGAGGCAGCCGGCCAGGACCGGCACGGGCAGCGGGTCGTCGGCCGGCGGCACGGCGGGCAGCGCCACGGACTCCCGCCTCCCGTTCGGACGACACGAGGCGCGGCCTGTCACCGCAGCCCGCCGCCACCCTAGACCCCGGCGCGGGGGCCTCGGCGCCGTCAGCAGCCGGCCGCCGTCGACGTCGACGACCTGCCCGTCCACCACGCGCCGAGGTCGGGGGACGGCGGCGCGGCCCGGAGCGCCCGCCGACCCCAGGCCCTCGTGGCATGCTGCGGCGACCGCCCGCGCGACGAGCAGGAGTGCCCGTGCCGACCCCGTACGCCAGCGTCGGCGGCGACGACACCGACCTGGCGCAGCACGCGCTCGCGGTGCGCCGCAGCCGCCTCCCCCTGTCGCCGACCGTGGAGGGCGTGACCTTCCACCTCGACGTCGACCCCAGCGGCGCGCTGCTCGGGGTCACCTCGGCCGAGGGGGACGGCGACAGCGCGGTCCCCGGCTTCTGGGCCGCGCCGGTCACGGCCGTGGTCGTCCGCGACCTGCTGGCCGACCGCGAGGACTTCTGGCGGTCGCGGCTGGTGGCCGAGGTCCCCGGTGCGGAGCCGGTGCCGGTGGTCACCGGGCTGGTCGACCTCGCCCACGCCGGCCCGGGCGCCTACCGCCGGGGCCGCACCGTGCGGCTGCGGCTGTCGCTGGCCGCCGAGCGGGTGACGACCGGGGGCACGGACCGGCCGGCGGCGCTGTCCTGCGCCGCGAACCAGCCGGTCGCCGAGGTCACCGGCGTCGTCCGCGCGGCGGCCCGGCGGACGTCGGGCCGCACCGGCCGGGCCTTCACCGTGCTCACCGTCGAGACCTCCGGGCTGGCCCTCGACGTGTGCGCTGCTCCCGAGGTGCTCGCCGAGGTCCCCGCGGCCGGGACGACGGTGACCGCGGCCGGCCGGCTGACCGCCGTCTTCGCCGGGACGGTCGGGGAGCTGGCGCCCGAGCTCTCCCCCGACCCCGAGCCGCCGCTGGTGGTGACCGCCCGTCCGCCGACGGTCCCGCAGGCGCAGGCGCCGCTCGGCGTCCCCGGCTCCGGCGACCGGCCGGTCTCCACGCCGGTGCTCGAGCTCGCCCGGCACCCCGGGGTGCTCGCCCCGCTGGTGCACACCGCGGGCGCCACCGAGGCCGGGGTGCTGGCCGCCTGCGCGGACTGGGAGGGCCGCTGGCAGCTGCGCCGGTTCCCGCCGGGCGCCACCGCCCCCGATGCCGGGCTCGACCTGCCCGGCGCCCCGCAGCAGTGCGTCGTCCACCGCGGCGGGGCCGCCGTCCTGGTCGGCCGGGAGCTGCTGGTGCTGGACGCGGGGCTGGAGCTGCTGCACCGGGCGACCTTCCCGCCGGAGGGCGCGCTGCAGCTCGTGGCCTCCCCCGCGACGGTGCACGTGCTCGTCACCGAGGCGGCCGGGCCGGCCGACGCGCCCGACGACGCCGGCCGGCGCGCCGCGGCGCAGGGCGCGACGGTGCACCGCTACAAGCTGCACCGGCTGGAGCTGGCCCGGCTCGCCGACCCGATGGGCAACCCCTGGCAGAAGACCGACCTTCCGGTGAGCGGGATCTACCCCGCCTCGGCGCCGACCGAGCTGCCCGGCTGGGTCGAGCCGACGCCGGCCGACACCCGCGGCGAGGGCTTCTGGTTCGCCGTCCCCGGTCGCGACGCGTGGGACCGCCCGGCGCAGCACCACCTCACCGTCACCGCCGAGGGGGCCCTGGCGTTGCAGACCGACTCCGGCGGACCGCCGTGGACCACCGCCCGGCTCCGGCACGGCGACCTGCTGCTCACCGGGGACTCCGCCGGACCGGCGGTCGACGGCGCCCGACCCCCGTCGGCCGGCCGGGTGGGCACCCGCCTGCTGCCCGGCCCGGTGCCCGCGGCCGTCGCCGTGGCCGCCGACGGCTCGGGCACCGAGCTGTACGAGCTCCGCGACGGGGCGTGGACGTCGATCGCCACCACCCCGAGGAGCGCGCAGGGCAGCGCGGCGACCGACCCGCGCACCGGCGCCCGCTGGTACGCGCTCGCCGGGCCCGAGCAGCCGGCGGTCCTGTGCGTGGGAACCGGTGGGGCGCCCCTGCGCCCGGTCCTGCAGACCCGGGAGCCGGTGACCGTCGTGGCCGCCGCCGGGGACGCCGTCGTGGTCACCGCGCCGCTCCCGGGAGCGCCGCTGCTCGACCTGCGCGACGGCCGGCTGACCGCACCCGGCCGGCCGGCCCCGCCGGGAGCCCTGCGCTCCCTGCCCGCGCTGCTGCAGGTGGGGACGGCGTCGTGAGCGGGCCGACGCAGAACACGAGCCGGCTGCGCGCGGCGGTGCCCGAGGGCTGGTCGGTCACCGAGTCGTGGACGCTGCGGGCGCCCGACGGCCAGGCGGACGTCGTGGTGACGCGCGAGCCGCTGCCGCCCGACGTCGGCACCGAGCAGTACGCGCAGGGCCGGGGCGACCGGCTGGCCGCCGAGTACCCGCAGTACCAGCAGCACGCGCTCACCGTCGTGCCGCTGGCCTCGGGCCCGGCCTACGCGCGGCTGTTCTCCTGGACGGCCTCCGGTGGCACGCGGGTGGTGCAGGTGCAGGTCTGCGCGACCGCGGGCGGCACCGGCGTCACCGCGACCGCCACGGCCCCGGCGGCCTCGTACGGGTCGGTCGCCGAGGTGCTCGACGGGGTGCTGCGCTCGGTCGCGCTCGACCTCCCTGCCGCGCCGGCCCCGGAGCCGGAGCCGGCCCCGGTGCCGGCCGAGCCGGTCGATCCGGCCCCGGTGCCGGTCGAGCCGGTCGAGCCGGCGCCGGCCGCCGAGCTGGTCGCGCCGGAGCCCGAGCCCGGGCCCCCACCCGCCGGAGAGCCCGAGCCGCCCGCTCCCCCCGCCACGGGGTCCACGTCGGCGACGGTCATGGTCCAGCTCCCGCCGCGGCCGCCGTCCCCGCCGTCCCCACCGCGACCGCAGCCCTAGCGCACTGTGCGGGCGGGTCCCGGACCCCACCGGCCCGATCCCGCCCGCGACGTCCGGAACGCGCCCGGGGAGTGGCCGGTCAGCCGGCCTCCCGTCCCGCCGGGCGGGGCGCGCGGGCGGCGTCGGCCGGTGCGGGACCCTCCGGGACGTCGTCCTCCCGGGCCACCGGCGTGCCGACGACGCCGTGCAGGTGGCAGGCCGCGACGTGGCCCGGCGCCGACCCGACCGGTTGCAGGGCCGGGTCGACGTCCGGGCACGGCTCGAAGGCCGAGGGGCAGCGCGTGCGGAAGCGGCAGCCGCTGGGCACCGCCGAGGGCGAGGGGACGTCACCGCGCAGCACGATCCGCTGCCGGGACCGCTCCAGCTCCGGGTGCGGCACCGGCACCGCCGAGAGCAGCGCCTGGGTGTAGGGCATCTGCGGGTCCCCGCCGACCGCCTCCGCGGGCCCGATCTCGACGACCCGCCCGAGGTACATGACCGCGATCCGGTCGGCGACGTGCCGGACCGCCGACAGGTCGTGCGAGACGAACAGCAGGGTCAGCCCCAGCTGCCGCTGCAGGCGGCGGAGCAGGTTGAGCACCTGGGCCTGCACGCTCACGTCGAGGGAGGCGATGGCCTCGTCGCAGACCAGGAAGTCCGGCTCGCCGGCCAGCGCCCGGGCGATGCCGACCCGCTGCCGCTGGCCGCCGGAGAACTCGTGCGGGTAGCGGCCGGCGACGGCCGGGTCCAGGCCGACCAGCTCCAGCAGCTCCGCCACCCGGGCGGCGCGCTCGCGGCGGCCGGAGCGCAGCCGGTGCACCTCCAGCGGCTCGGACACCGTCTGGGCGACCGTGCGGCGGGGGTCGAGCGAGGCGAACGGGTCCTGGAACACCATGCCGGCCCGGCGGCGCAGCTCCCGCAGCTCGCGCCGGCCCAGTGCGGTGACGTCGGTGCCGTCGAAGGTCACCGTGCCGCCGGTCGGCTCGACCAGCCGCAGCAGCGCGTTGCCCAGCGTGGACTTGCCGCAGCCGGACTCCCCCACCAGGCCGAGGGTCTCGCCCCGGCGGATGTCGAGGTCCACGCCGTCGACCGCGCGGACGGCGCCGGTGCCCCGCCGCAGGACCCCACCCCCGCGGACCGGGAAGTGCACCTCGAGGCCGCGCACGGAGACCAGGACGTCGTCCGTCATCGCGGGCCCTCCCCGCACCAGGTGGCCGCCCGGTGCGCCGGCCCGGGGGAGCCTTTCGCGCGCGAAGTGCTCTCCACCGGAGGGACTTCCGCGCGCGGGGTGCTCCCCACCTCGGCCAGGGGCGGCTGCTCGGTCTCGCACCGGGTGTCGCCGCGCACCGGGCAGCGCGGCCAGAACACGCACCCGGCCGGCAGGTCCGTCGGCGGCGGCGGGACCCCGGGGATGGTGGCCAGGTCGCGCCGGCTCCCGTCGGCCAGCGGCTCGGCGAGGTCGGGCAGGGCGCCGAGCAGGCCGCGGGTGTAGGGGTGGGCCGGCCGCTCCAGGACGTCGTCCACCGTGCCGTCCTCCACGCACCGCCCGCCGTACATCACCAGGACCCGGTCGGCGATCCCCGCGACGACGCCGAGGTCGTGGGTGATCCAGACGACGCCGGTGCCGTGCTCGGTCTGCAGCCGCTCGACCAGGTCGAGGATCTGCGCCTGCACGGTGACGTCGAGGGCGGTGGTGGCCTCGTCGGCGACCAGCAGCGCCGGTGAGTTGCTCAGCGCGATGGCGATCATGACGCGCTGGCGCATCCCGCCGGAGAGCTCGTGCGGGTACCGGTCGACCGCCCTCCCCGGGTCGGGCAGCCCCACCTCCGCCAGGAGCTCCACGGCGCGGGCCCGGGCGGCCTGCTTGGACACCCGCTGGTGCGCGCGGATGCCCTCGACCAGCTGCCGGCCCACCGTCAGCACCGGGTTGAGGGAGGTCATCGGGTCCTGGAACACCATGCCCATGCCCGGTCCGCGGACCCGCCGCAGCCGGTCCGGCGGCATGGCCAGCAGGTCCTCGCCGTTGAGCAGGGCCCGGCCGGTCACCGTCGCCGTCCCGGCCGGGAGCAGCCCCATGAGCGCCAGCACCGAGACGCTCTTGCCGCTGCCCGACTCCCCCACCACCGCGACCGTCTCGCCGGGCCCGACGGTGTAGTCCAGCCCGTTGACCACGTGCGCCGTCCCCCGCGGGGTGCGCAGCCGCACCCGCAGGTCCTCGACCTCCAGCACCGGGGAGCTCATCGGCCGCCCCCGGCCATCAGCGTCCGCTGCCGCGGGTCGAGCACGTCGCGCAGCCCGTCGCCGAGCAGGTTGAAGCACAGGACCGTCAGCACGATCGCCAGGCCCGGGAACACCGAGTACCACCAGGCCTGGTCGATGAAGCCGCGGCTGTCGGAGAGCATCAGCCCCCACGAGGGGTCGGGCCGCTGCGGCCCCAGGCCGAGGAACGACAGCGCCGCCTCGGCCAGGACGGCGAACGCGAGGCTGATCGAGGTCTGCACGATGATCGGCGGCGCGGCGTTGGGCAGCACGTGCCGGGTGATCAGCCGTAGGTCCGAGGCGCCCACCGACCGCGAGGCGCGCACGTACACCTCCTCGCGGACGCCCAGCACGCTGGCGCGGGTGACCCGGGCGAAGATCGGCACGTAGACGATGCCGATGGCGAGGACCGCGTTGGTGGGGCCGGCGCCGCGGATCCCGACGATGGCGATGGCCAGCAGCACCGCGGGGAAGGCGAAGAGCACGTCCATCAGCCGCATGAGGACGTCGTCCACCCACCGGCCGTAGTAGCCGGCCAGCAGCCCGATCAGCGTGCCGACCACCAGGGCGAACGCCACGGACAGGAAGCCGACGCGCAGCGACGTCGCGGCGCCCAGGACCACCCGGCTGAGGATGTCGCGGCCGAACTCGTCGGTGCCGAACGGGTGGTCCCAGCTCGGCGGCTGCAGGCTGCGGGACTGGTCCTGGTCGTTGGGCCCGTCGGGGGCGAGGGTCTCGTCGAGGACGGCGACCAGGACGATCGCGATCAGCACGAGCGCCGAGACGGCCGCCGTCGGGTTGCGCGCCAGCAGGCCCAGCGTCTCCCGCCAGCGGGGGCGGGCCGGGCGGCTGGGCGGCAGCTCGGCCGGCGGCGGCTCGGCGGGGTTCGCCCCGGGGGTCGGCAGCTGGGTCATCGGCGGGAGATCCTCGGGTCGATCCGGCTGTAGAGCAGGTCCACCAGCAGGTTGATCACCAGGAACACGAGGGCGAACAGCAGGACCGCGCCCTGCAGCACCGGGAAGTCGCGGTCGCGGACCGCCTGCAGCGCGAGCTGCCCGAGCCCGGGCCAGGAGAAGACGATCTCCACGACCACGACGCCGGACAGCAGGTAGGCCAGCTGGACGCCGGTGACGGTGACCAGCGGCAGCAGGGCGTTGCGCAGCACGTGCCAGCCGAGCACCTGCCGGGTCGGCAGCCCCTTGGCCTGCGCCGTCCGCACGTGGTCGGAGCCCAGCGCCTCGAGCATGCTCGACCGGACGAAGCGGGTGATCACCGAGCCGGAGACGACGCCGGTGGCGACCGCCGGCAGCACGAGCCGCTCGAGCCAGCCCAGCGGGTCCTCGGTCAGCGAGACGTAGCCGCCCGAGGGCAGCCAGCCCAGCGTCCCGGCGAACAGCAGGATCAGCATGATCGACAGCCAGAAGTCCGGCACCGAGATGCCGATCTGGCTGAGCACGGTGGCGATCCGGTCGACGAACGACCGCGGGTGCAGCGCCGAGAGCATGCCCAGCGGCAGCGCGATGACCAGGGCGACGACCAGCGCCGCGAAGGCCAGCGTCAGGGTGGCCGGCAGCCGCTCGGCGATCATGGAGTTCACGGTCTGCCCGGTGCGGAAGCTGACGCCGAGGTCGCCGGTGAGGGCGTTGCCCGCCCAGCGGAAGTACTGCTGGACCAGCGGCAGGTCCAGCCCGCTGCGCTCGCGGAGGGCGTCGTAGGTCTCCTGGGAGAACCGGGTGCCCAGCGCGCGCCGGATCGGGTCGCCCCGGACGAGGTGGATCAGCGAGAAGACGAGGACGCTGACCCCGACCAGGACGACGAGCGCCTGGCCGACCCGCCGGAGCAGGTAACCGGTCAGGGCAGCTCCACGTTCTCGAAGTTGATCGCCGCGTCGGCGCGCACCTCGTAGCCGGTCAGCCCCGGCGCCCAGGCCTGCACCTCGTCGGGGTTGTAGAGGTACAGGTAGGAGACGTCGTCGACGATGATCCGGGCGGCCTGGTCGTAGAGGTCCTTGCGGGCGGTCTCGTCGACCTCGGTGGCCGCCGCGGTGAGCAGCTGGTCGACCTGCGGGTTGCTGTAGCCCTGGTAGTTGCTGCCGCCGGTGGACAGGTGCTGGTTCTCGTAGAAGTCGGCCGGGTCGATGTTGCCGATCCAGCTGAGCATGAAGGCGTCGAAGTCGCCGTCGCCCTGCCGGGCCAGCCAGGTGGCGAAGTCCTCCTCCTGGATCTCCACCTCGATGCCGACCGGCTCGAGCTGGGCGGCGATGACCTGCGCAGCGGCCACCGTCTCGGGGTACTCGTCGGTGACCATCAGCCCCATCGTCAGCGGGGTCTGCACCCCCGCCTGCTCCAGCAGCTGCCGCGCGGCCTCCTGGTCCGGCTCGAACGGGGCGTAGTCGGTGTACCAGGGGCTGCCCTCGGGGATCGCCGTCTGGTTGACCTGGGCGGCGCCGAACCGGGCGGCCTGGGTGACCTCGTCGCGGTCGATGGCGGTGGCGATGGCCCGGCGGACGTCCCGGTTGTCGAACGGCGGGACGGCGTAGTTCATCGACAGGTAGAAGTACTCGACGCTGGTGACCGAGCCGAGCTCCACCTCGTCGTCGCCCTCGAGGGACTCGACGTTCTGCGGCGGCACGTTGTCGGTCCACCGCACCTCGCCGTTGCGCAGCGCGGTGAGCGCCGAGGTCGGCTCGCTGATGTAGCGGAACTCCACGCCGCCGATGCTCGGCGCGTCGCCCCAGTAGTCGTCGAAGGTGGTCAGCACGGTGCTGTTGGCGTCGGAGCTCTCCAGCCGGAAGGGGCCGGTGCCGTTCGCCTCCGACTGCAGGTCGAACTCGTCGGCGGCGCCCTCGGAGACGATCGCCATGCCCTTGAAGGCGCCGATCTGCTCGAGCAGGTTCGGCGTGGGCCGGGTCAGCGTGATGACGACGGTCCGCGGGTCGGGCGCGGTCACGTCGGCGACCGTCTCGAACCGGTAGGAGTTGGACAGCTCCTCGTCGATGATCCGGCGGTAGCTGTAGACCACGTCGGCGGAGTCGAACTCGCTGCCGTCGTGGAAGGTGACGCCGTCGCGGAGGGTGAACGTCCAGCTCAGCTGGTCGTCGCTGGTGGTCCACGACTCCGCCAGGCTCGGCTCCATCGTCAGGTCCTGCGCGTTGGGGACCACGAGGGTGTCGTAGACGTTCTCCAGCACCTGGAAGCTCGCGTAGGCGTTGGTGACGTGCGGGTCGAACTGGTCGGGCTCGGCGCTGACCGCGGCGACCAGCACGTCGTCCCCACCGCCCCCGCCGCCTCCGCCGGTGTCGACCTCGTCGCCTCCTCCGCAGCTGGCCAGGACCAGCACGCCGGCGGTGAGCAGGGGCAGCAGTCGGGTCGTGCGCACGGGGACCTCCGAGCGGCTCGGCGACGTCGTCCGTCCCCGACCCTGCTCCTGGTGCCCGGAGCCCGCAGGGTGGGGCGGCGATCGTCACCCGCTCGTTACAGCCCCCGGGCCGGCCGTCCCGGGGTCCGGCCGGGCGCGCTACCCGGTGGGACGGCGACGCCGGCCGGCGAGGGTGAGGACGCCGCCGAGCACGAGCGCCGCCGCCCCGGTCACGGCCGGGCCGGTGACCTCGACGCCGGTGTAGGCCAGCGCGACGCCCGTCCCCGCACGGGCGGCCGGCGCCGCCCCGGCGACGGTCACCGCCGACACGAGGGAGCGGGCGTCCCCGGCCGGGCCGACCCCGACGGCGGCGAGCGTGTGCGCGCCGGGCGCCAGCCCCGCGGGCAGCACGACGGTGCCGGAGAACGCGCCGGTCGCGTCGGTGACCACCGTCCCGAGGACCGTCGGCGTGGAGTAGACGACGAGGGTCACGGTCGAGTGCGGCAGGAAGCCGGCGCCGCGCACGGGCAGCGATCCGCCGGGGACCGCCGAGGTGGGGACGTCGAGCGGCCCGGCAGCCGGCGGCACCGCCGCCGGGACGGCGGGTGCGGGCACCACCGCGGTGGTGACCGGGGCAGCCGGCACGGTCACGAACTCGCCGGCCGGCCCCACCGAGGAGACGACGACGCCGTAGGCCACCCCGGCCGGGACGCCGATCAGGCAGCCGGTCACGCCGGCCGCGACGTCGCAGACGACCGGGGCCCCGCCGCCGACGGGGGTCGCGACGACGCGGTAGCCGGTGATGCCGGCGGCGTCCGCGGGCGGCGTCCAGCCGACGGCGAGCGAGGACGTGCCCGGCGTCGCCGTGACGCCGGTCGGCGTGCCCAGCTGCAGCAGCAGCGAGGCCGCGACGAAGTCCGCGTCGTCGGTCGGGCTCGGGCCGGTGGCGCTCGTCGCGCGGACGCCGACGACGTGGTCGGCGCGGGGCAGGCCGTCGACGGTGGCGTACAGGGCGGCGTCGCCGTCCTCCTGCCAGGTGGTCACGGGCACCCAGGTCTCGCCGCCGTCGGTGCTGGCCTCGTAGCCGGTGACCCGGTCGAGCCCGCTGCCCGGCTCGTGCGGGGAGGGCAGGAACCGCAGGGTCAGCGCGTCCGGGCCGTCCGGGGTGACCGACTGGAGGTTGGGGCTGCGCGGCTTGAGGCACGGGAGGAACTCGTAGGTGACCCGGCCCTGGTCCTCGGCCTGGTACGGCTGCGCGGCGTCGGGGTCGGTGGTGCTCAGGAGGGTCTCGGGGGTGCCGCCCGCGGCCAGGACCTCCGACGGGACGCCCGTGGGCGACCCGGTCAGGCCCGGAGCCAGGAGGAGCTGCTCCCCGCTGGACACGTCCACGGCGGCGAAGACGGCGCGCTGGGCGGCCGGGTCGTCGCCGGCCCCGGAGACCAGGTCGAGGGTGACGGCGCACTGCCCGGCGGGGACGGTCACCGGGACCACACCCAGGCCGGGCGCTGCGACGACGGTCCCGCCCAGCCCGTCGGGCGCGGCCACGGCGGCGGGGGCCGCGACGGCGGCGCCGGCCAGGGCGGCCGCGAACGCGGCGGTGACGATGCTCGCCCGGCGGCTGCCCGGGCTCCGGTGGGACACGTGCACGCCTACTCCTCGGGATCGCCCGCGGTTCACTGGACATGACGGTTCGTGTCGTTCACCTCACCAGGCGTGCTCATCCGCCCGAGCGGGTGACGCCCCGTACTGGCACCAGCGAGGCGTTCCGTTATCTGACCGTTATCAATTCGGCTGCCAGAACGCGGCCGGCCGCCGTCCCCGGGGAGGGACGGCGGCCGCCGGGTGCAGCGGGCGCTACTCGGCCGTGCGGCGACGCCGGCCGGCGAGGACCAGCCCGCCGCCGACGGCGAGGGCGGCCAGGCCACCGATCGCCGGGACGGCGACGTCGGCACCGGTGTAGGCCAGACCCCCGCCGGCGCCCGTGCCACCACCGGCGGCACCGCCGGTGACCGTGATGGGCAGGGTCACGAACCGCGGGTTCCCCGCGGCGTCGACCCCGGAGGCGACCAGTGTGTGCGCACCGGAGACCAGGCCCGCCGGGATCACGACGCTGACCTCCCAGTGGCCGTCGACGTCGGCGGTCGTGTGGCCGAGCACCTGCGGCGTCGAGTAGACGATCAGCGTCACGGTCGACCCCGGCAGGTAGCCGTCGCCGGACAGGGTGACCGTGGAGCCCGCGCCCACCACTCCTGAGCCGCCGTCCGTCCGCGAGATGGAGCCGTCCGAGGCCGGGACCGTCGCCGGGACCGACGGCGCGGCCGGAGCCCCGACGGGGACGACGACGGAGTCCGCACCGTAGTGGCCCCACGCGTCGACGGTGGTGACCACGACGCTGTAGGTGAAGCCCACCTGGGTGTCGAGACCGATCAGGCAGGAGAACACGTCCGTGGTGCTGCAGACGTTCTCCCGCCCGCCGAACTCACCGCCGGAGTAGATGAGGTCGACGTCGTAGTGGTCGACCCCATAGGTGCCGGGGGTGGCGACGGGATCCCAGTCCACCCGGACCGAGGCGACGCCCGGGTCGACGCTGACGCCGGTGGGCGGGCTCGCCGGGACGAACGGCCGCGCCGTGACGACCTCGCCGGCCGGGCCGGGCACTCCGTCCGCGTTGAGTGCGCGGACGGCGATCTCGTACTCCTGCCCGTTGACGACGGTCGTGACGCCGGAGAGCAGGAACGACTCGCGCTGCCAGGCCTCGTCCCAGGCGGTGGCGACGGGCTCGAACGCGCCGCCGTCGACGCTGACCTCGTAGGAGGCGGGGTCGCCCGTGGCCTCACCATCGCCCCAGGTCTCGGTGAAGCGCACGAGCGCCTCACCGTCGCGGTCCTCGGCCGTCACGTCGTCGGGCGCCGGCGGCGCCGGCTCGACGACCTCCTCCTCACACGGGGTCAGGACGGCCTCGACGACGCCGCTCCACCCGTCGTAGTCGGAGACGCCCGCGCTGAGGCCCTCGTCGCCGGCCATGTCGAAGCCGTTGACCCCGCCGCCGGCACCGCTTCCCATGCCCGCGTCGGCCATGCCGCCGGCGCCGCCGGCAGCCCGGATGAAGCCGCCGCCGGGACCGGCGACCGACGTCCCGCCACCGCCGCCACCCCCCGCGCCGGAGGGCACGGGCACGAGCGCCCCGCCCGGACCGGTGGGCGCCATCGTCATCCCCGTCGCGCCGGCCGCCCCCGCCGGGTCGCCGGCCCCGCCGGCGCCGGGGGTCGTGCCCAGGCCGTCGGCACCGGCGTCACCGAGGACGGGCGTGTACGTGCCCGGGACCGCGTCGGTGAGCCCGGCGACGATCCCGCCCGCCGCGCCGGCGCCGCCGGTGCCGGCGCCGCCGGCACCGCCGAGGACGAACCAGTCGATGGAGCAGTAGCCGGTCGGGACCTCGAAGGAGCCCTCGATCAGCTGGTAGTCGTCGGCCACGCGGTCCGGATCGGTGGAGAAGGCCAGCATCGGCAGCGGTGACGGCGGCGGCGCGGCCTGCGCGACACCACCGACGCCGAGGACGCTGGTGGACGCGGCGATCGCGCCGACGGCCGCGAGGCCGAGCGCGCGCCGGGACGGTGCTGCGAGGTGCACGGGAACTCCCCGAGATGCGCCCGGTCGCGCCGGGCTCGCCGGCCCGGGGTCCCCGGGCCTCGGCGGAACGGGACCACGCCGCCGGCTCCCGGCACGCCACGCCGCACGGCACGGAACGCCTGGGGCGTCACGAGACCGGATCGTGACCGGCGGACGGGAAAGCGCAGGTCAGCGGGGCGCGACTCCAGCCGGAAGTCGACGAACCGGAGGGGACGCCGTTGTGCGGATCAGTTCAGCCCGATCGCGTTCCGGCCGCCGGACGCGACAGCGGCCGCCGTCCCGGAGGGGGACGGCGGCCGCCGTGGGGTGCTGTGACTACTCGGCCGCAGCGGCCCGCTTGCGCCGCCCGGCGAGGACGAGCCCGCCGCCGATGGCGAGGGCGGCCAGGCCGCCGATCGCCGGCAGGGCGACGTCGGCGCCGGTGTAGGCGAGCCCACCCGACGAGCCGCCCGAGGAGCCGCCCGAGGAGCCGCCCGCGGCACCGGCCGGGGCCGCGGTCCCGCCGGTGACCGTGACCGGCAGGGTCAGGTAGCGCGGGTTGCCGTCGGCGTCGACGCCGGAGGCCACCAGGGTGTGCGTGCCGTCGGCCAGCCCGGCGGGCAGCGTGACGGTGAGCTCCCAGCGACCGTCGACGCCGGCGGTCGTGTGCCCGAGCACCTGCGGCGCCGAGTAGATCGCCACCGTGACCGTGGAGCCGATCAGGTACCCGTCACCCGACAGCGTCACCGACGAGCCCGCGGGCAGCGAGCCGGTGCCGCCGTCGCCCCGGACGATGGTGCCGTCCGAGGCCGGGACCGTCGCCGGGACCGCCGGGGAGGCGGGGCCGGCCACGGGGACGACGACGGAGTCCTCCCCGCGGTGCCCGTGGTCGTCGACCGACGTCACGACCACGCTGTAGGCGAACCCGACCTCGGTGTCGAGGCCGATGAGGCAGGAGAAGACGTCGGTCGTCTGGCAGACGTTCTCCCGGCCGCTGGTCCCGTTGCCCGAGTAGACGAGGTCGACCTCGTAGTGGTCGACGCCGTAGGTGCCCGGGTCGGCGACCGGGTCCCAGTCCACCCGCACCGAGGCGACGCCCGGGGTGGCGGTCACGGCGGTCGGCGGTCCGGCGGTCACGAACGGGCGGGCGGTGACGGGCTCGGTCGGCGCGCCGGCGAGACCCTCGTGGTTGAGCGCCCGCACCTGGATCTCGTAGGCCTCGCCGTTCTCCAGACCGGTCACCGGGAAGGACACGCGCTGGTGCGCCTCGTCCCACGCCGTGGTCGCCGGCAGCCACGGGCCGCCGTCGACCCGGTACTCGTAGGACTCCGGGTCGCCCGTGGTCTCGCCGTCGCCGAAGGTCTGCGCGAAGCGGACCAGGGTCTCGCCGTCGCCGTCCTCCACCGTCACGTCGTCGGGCACGCCCGGCGCCGGCGCGGCCTCGTCCACCTGGCACGGCAGGAGGGTCGCCTCGACGAACCCGGCGCCGACCCGGCCGGTGGGGGCGACGGACATCTCGGCGTCCGCGGGGGTGAACCCGCTCGTGCCGCCACCGGCACCGCCCGCGGCGCCGCCGACGCCCACGCCGTCGCCACCCGCCGCTGTGATCGACAGGCCGCCGGGGCCGGTGACCTGGGTGCTGCCGCCACCGCCGCCGGTCGCGGCGCCGGCGCCGTCCTGACCGGGCGTGGCGCCGGTGCCGCCGGCCCCGCCCGCCTCGGGGGTCCCGGGTGAGCCGAGCCCCCCGACGACGACGGTGTAGGTCCCCGGGGTGGCGGGCCCGATGCCGGTCACCTCGTCGGCGGAGGTGCCGGCGTCGCCGGAGCCGTCGGAGCTGGAGCCGCCCTGGCCGCCGACGACGGCCCACTCGATGCCGCAGTAGCCCTCCTGCACGTCGAAGGAGCCGTCGATGACGGTGGCGCCGTAGGTGGCGCGTGCGGGGTCGGTGGAGAAGGTGATCTCCGGCAGGGGTGCCGGAGCGGCCTGGGCGATGCCGCCCAGGACGAGGACGGACGACGACGCGGCTATCGCACTGGCGGCTGCGAGGCCGAGCGCACGCCGGGTCAGGGGCGCGATCTGCACGGGAACTCCCGGGTCTGTGCCCGGTACGCGCCGGGCTCGCTCGTCCGGTGTGCCGGACGAGGCGAGACGAGACCATGTGGCCCGCGATGAGCGGGAGGCGTTCTCGCGCCGAAAGACGATGAACCGAGCAGCTCCTCCTTGTCGAGATCTGCCCGTTTCAGACCCCACACGTCACTGTTCAGCGCAACTGTGCACCAGAGATGGTCCGCGCGATGACCAGCCGCTGGATCTCCGACGTCCCCTCGAAGATCGTGTAGATCTTGGCGTCGCGGGCCATCCGCTCGACCGGGTACTCGCGGGTGTAGCCGTTCCCGCCGAGGATCTGCATCGCCTTCTCGGTCACCCGGACGGCGGTCTCGCCGGCGACCAGCTTGGACATCGAGCCCTCGGCGGCGGTGAACCGCTCGCCGACCCGCGCCATCCAGGCGGCCCGCCAGACGAGCAGCCGGGCGGCGTCGATCGACGTCTTCATGTCGGCGAGCATGAAGGCGATCGCCT
The DNA here is from genome assembly GCF_054050735.1 of Blastococcus sp. SYSU D00813. Lineage (NCBI taxonomy): Bacteria > Bacillati > Actinomycetota > Actinomycetes > Geodermatophilales > Geodermatophilaceae > Blastococcus > Blastococcus sp. SYSU D00813. Next base: position 81,537 of record NZ_JBJGZX010000013.1, on the reverse strand, counting down.
GGTTCTCGACGATCGGCTTCCCGAACTGCTCGCGCTGCTTGGCGTACTCGAGCGCGTAGTCGTACGCGGCGCGGGCGACGCCGACGGCCTGGGCGCCGACGGCCGGGCGGGTGCGCTCGAAGGTGGCCATCGACGGCTGCGTGCGGCCGGTGCGCGCGCCCTCGCGGGCCCGGGCCAGCCGCTCCTCGAGCTTCTCCCGGCCCCCGAGCAGGCAGTCGCCGGGGATGCGGCAGTCCTCGAGCACCACCTCGGCCGTGTGCGAGGCGCGGATGCCGTGCTTGAGGAACTTCTGCCCCTGGCTGATGCCCTTCGTGCCCGGGGGCACGACGAAGCTGGCGTGCCCGCGCGCCCGCAGCTGCGGGTCGACGACGGCGTTCACCACGTGGATGTCGGCGATGCCGCCGTTGGTCGCCCACGTCTTGGTGCCGTTGAGCACCCACTCGCCGGTCGCCTCGTCGTAGACGGCGCGGGTGCGCATCGCGCCGACGTCGGACCCGGCGTCGGGCTCGCTCGAGCAGAAGGCGGCCACCTTGGGCTCGGCCTCGGTGCCGAACATCGCCGGGATCCACGTGCCCACCTGCTCGTCGGTGCCGTTGGCCCGCACCGACGCCGCGGCCAGCGTGGTGCCGACGATCGCCAGCCCGATCCCGGCATCACCCCAGAAGAGCTCCTCCATGGTGATCGGGATGCCGAGGCCCGACTCGTCGAACCACTGGGTGGCGAAGAAGTCCAGCGAGTAGAGGCCGATCTTCGCCGCCTCCTGCAGCACCGGCCACGGGAACGCCTCGCGCTCGTCGTAGTCGGCGGCCGCCGGGCGGACGACGTCCGCGGCGAAGTCGTGCACCCACTTCTGCAGCTCGGTCTGGTCGGGGGTCAGGTCGAACGACACGGGCATGCGGGCGGTCTCCTCGGTCGGGGTGGCTCAGAGCGGGCGGGTGGTGCCGAACAGGTGCTCGGTGCCGGCCTTCGCGTTGCGGACGGCGAGGTCCCACCCCGCACCGCGGGGCGCGGTGGCGAGGGTGACCGTCGAGGGCAGGAACAGCGGCTTGCGGAAGGCGACGTCGACGGCGACCGCGTCGGGCAGGCGGCCCGACAGCGCAGCCAGGGCCCGGGCCTTCACCCACATGCCGTGCGCGATCGCCCGCTTGAAGCCGAAGGCCTTGGCGGTGAGCCCGGACAGGTGGATCGGGTTCACGTCGCCGGAGACGGCGGCGTACCGGCGGCCGGCGTCGTCGGGCACCCGCCAGGTGATCGTGCCGGGCGGGAGGTCGGCGACGTCCACCTCGACGTCGGCGTCCGGCGCGCCCTCCGGCGCCGTCGCGCCGCGCGCCAGGTAGGTCGACCGGCCCCGCCACACCTCGGCACCGCCGGCGGAGACAGAGGCGCACAGGTCGACGGTCGCCCCGCTGCGGTGCCGGGCGAAGCGCTCGGCCCACACCTCCAGGTCGAGGGCCTCCCCCAGCCCGACCGGCCGCAGCTGCTCGACCCGGTTGCGCACGTGCACGAGACCGGGCAGCGCCAGCGGGAAGGAGCGGTCGGTCATCAGCGCGACCTGCAGCGGGAACGCCAGCACGTGCGGGTAGGTCACCGGCGACGCGTCGGCCAGCGGGAAGCGGCACACGCGGGCGTAGGCGGCCACCTCGGCCGGGTCGACCGGGACGCCACGGCGGGCCAGCCGGGTGTCCGGCAGGCCGCCGCCGCGGCCACGGGCGGTGAGCGCGGCGCGGGCGAACAGCGCCGCCATGTTGGGCGGCGCGTCGAGCACGGTCGTGCCCACGTCAGGCCCCCAGCATCGACTGGCCGCAGACCCGCACGACCTGGCCGTTGACGCCGGCGCTGCCCGGCTGGGACAGCCAGGCGATCGTCTCGGCGACGTCGACGGGCAGGCCGCCCTGCTGCAGCGAGTTGATCCGCGAGCCCACCTCCCGGGTGCCGAACGGCATCTTCGCGGTCATCTCGGTGACGATGAACCCGGGCGCGACGGCGTTGATGGTGGCCCCGCGTGCGGCGAACGCCGGCGCCCAGGCGCGGACCATGCCGATGATCCCGGCCTTGCTCGCCGCGTAGTTGGTCTGGCCGCGGTTGCCGGCGATGCCCGACTGCGAGCTGACGCAGACCACGCGGGCGTTCTCGCGCAGCAGCCCGTCGGCGGCCAGCAACGCCTCGGTGATGTCGAGCTGGGCCTGCAGGTTCACCGCCATGACCGAGTTCCAGCGGGCGGCGTCCATGTTGACCAGCAGCTTGTCGCGGGTGATCCCGGCGTTGTGGACGACGACGTCGACCCCGCCGTGCCGCTCCCGCAGGTGCTCCACCAGCCGGGCCGGCGCGTCGGCGGCGGTGATGTCGAGCTGGAACGCCGTCCCGCCGATCTCGTTGGCGACCTCGGCCAGCGACTCCCCCGCCGCCGGCACGTCGACGGCGACGACGTGGGCGCCGTCGCGCGCCATCACCCGGGCGATCGCGGCACCGATGCCGCGCGCCGCCCCGGTGACGACGGCGACCTCGCCCGCCAGCGGCCGCTCCGCGTCCCCACCGGCGGGGACGTCGGCGGCCGACAGGGTGAGCACCTGCCCGTCGACGTATGCCGAGCGGCCGGAGAGGAAGAAGCGGACCGGGGAGGCGAGCGCGACCTCGGCGCCCTCGGGCACGTACACGAGGTTGGACGTCGAGCCGTTCAGCAGCTCCTTGCCGATGGAGCGGACCAGCCCGTCGAGCGCCTGCCGGGCCGCGGCCGTGGCCGGGGAGTCGGTGGCCGCGGGCGGGTCGGCCAGGACCAGCACCCGGCCCGAGGGCCGCAGCCGCTTGACCGCCGGGGCGAGGAACTCGTGCGCCGCGGCCAGCTGGCCGGGGGCCGTCACGCCGGTCGCGTCGAGGAGGACGGCGGCCGGCTTCTCGCCGTCGGGGTCCACCGCCGGGAGCAGGGTCACGTCGGCGTCGGCCAGCACCCGGGTCAGGGTGTCGCGGAGCCGGCCCTCGCCGGCCGTGCCGACGACGGCCGGACCGGGCAGCAGGGACTGGCCGGGCTCGTACCGGCGCAGCACCGCCGGGCGGGGCAGGCCCAGCTGCCTGGTGATCGTCGTGCCGAGGCCGGAGTTGGCGAAGTCGCGGTACCAGTCGCTCACGGGAGGTGCTCCTTCCGGGTCGTCCGTGCGCCCGCGCGGTCCCGCCCGGGGCAGGACCGCGCAGTTGCACGTGGAACGTCAGGGGGATCAGGACTCGAGGATCGCGACGACGCCCTGGCCGCCGGCGGCGCAGATGGAGATCAGGCCGCGCTTGCCGGGCCCGGCCTCGTGCAGCGTCTTGGCGAGCATCGCGACGATCCGACCGCCGGTCGCGGCGAACGGGTGGCCGGCGGCCAGCGACGAGCCGTTGACGTTGATCTTCGACCGGTCGATCGTGCCCAGCGGGGCGTCGAGGCCCAGCCGCTCCTTGCAGAAGCGCGGGTCCTCCCAGGCCTTCATGGTCGCCAGCACCGTCGAGGCGAACGCCTCGTGGATCTCGTAGAAGTCGAAGTCCTGCAGCGTCAGGCCCTGGCGCGCCAGCATCACCGGCACGGCGTAGGCCGGCGCCATGAGCAGGCCCTCGCCGCCGTGCACGTAGTCGACCGCCGCCGTCTGCGCGTCGACGAGGTGGGCCAGCACCGGCAGCCCGCGCTCGGCTGCCCACTCGTCGGAGGCCAGCAGGACGGCGGAGGCGCCGTCGGTCAGCGGGGTGGAGTTGCCGGCCGTCATCGTCGCGTCCGGGCCCTCGCCGAAGACCGGCTCGAGCCTGGCCAGCTTCTCCATCGAGGAGTCCGGGCGCAGGTTCTGGTCACGGGAGAGGCCGAGGTAGGGCGTGACCAGGTCGTCGAAGAAGCCGCGGTCGTAGGCGGCGGCGAGGTTGCGGTGCGAGCGGACGGTCAGCTCGTCCTGCTCCTCGCGACCGATTTCCCACTCCTTGGCGGTGATCGCCGCGTGGTCGCCCATCGCCAGGCCGGTGCGCGGCTCGGCGTTGCGCGGGATCTCGGGCGCCAGCTGGCCGGGGCGGATGCCCGACAGCGCCTTGAGCCGCTGCTGCCACGTCTTGGCGGAGTTGAGCCTGATCAACGCCCGCCGCAGGTCCTCGTTGACGGCCAGCGGCGCGTCGGAGGTGGTGTCGGTGCCGCCGGCGATGCCGGACTCGATCTGCCCGAGCGCGATCTTGTTGGCGACGAGGACCGCCGCCTCCAGCCCGGTGCCGCACGCCTGCTGGACGTCGTAGGCCGGGGTCGACGCCGACAGCCGCGACCCCAGCACCGCCTCGCGCGTGAGGTTGAAGTCGCGCGCGTGCTTGAGGACGGCGCCGGCGACGACCTCGCCCACCTGCTCGCCCTGCAGCCCGAAGCGCGCGACCAGCCCGTCGAGCGTCGCGGTGAGCATGTCCTGGTTCGACGCCTGCGCGTAGGCGGAGTTGGACCGCGCGAACGGGATCCGGTTGCCGCCGACGATCGCCGCCTTGCGAGTGCTGGCCATGAGGACCTCCAGGGGTCGTGGGGAGCCTTTCGCGCGCGAAGTGCCCCCCTGGTCTCGCGTTGCCGGTACCAAGAGTACCCAGTACCTTCGGTTACATGAAACTCGACGCTGTGAGAGGCACGTCGCAGGACAAGGTCACCCACCCCGGGGAGCGCCGCGAGTCGGAGCGGTCGGCTGCCGCCGGTCCCCGCCGCGAGCCGGTGCCGGCCCGCGACCGGCGCAGCTCGCGCTGGGACGAGCACCGGCGCGCCCGCCGCGAGCAGCTCGTCGACGCCACGCTGGCCGCCGTCGCCCGGCACGGCGCCGGCGTCGGCATGGACGAGATCGCCGCCGCGGCCGGCACCAGCAAGACCGTCGTCTACCGGCACTTCGCCGACCGCGGGGAGCTGTACGTCGCCGTCTGCACCCGGGTGGCCGACCAGCTGACCGCGCGGCTGCGCGAGGCCATGGCCAGCAGCACCGACCCGCGCGCGATGGTCAGCGCGGCCGTCGAGACCTACCTCGCCTTCCTCGAGGCCGACCCGGAGCTCTACCGCTTCGTCGTCCAGCACCCGCTGCTCGACCGGCCCGTCGACGCCGACCCGATCACCACGCTGTCCGACCTGGTGGGCGGCCAGGCCGCCGCCCTCGTGGCCGCCGCGCTGACCGCGGCCGGCCGCGACCCGGCGCCGGCCGAGCCGTGGGGCCACGGCCTGGTGGGCCTGGTCCGCTCGGCCGCCGACTGGTGGCTGGCCGCCGACCGCCCCCTGCTCCGGGCGGATCTCGCCGCCCACCTCACCGAGCTCGCCTGGGCCGGCCTCGCCGGCGTGCTCCCGGGCACCCGACCCGCCGTCCCCGCCGATCCCGCCGTCCCGAGCCCCGCCGTCCCCGAGTCCGAGGAGGACCAGTGACCCAGTCCCTGCCCCGCACCGTCGACCCGGCCCGCCTGCAGGAGGTGCTCGACGGACGCTGGTCGCACGTGCGGCGCGACGCCCGCGAGCAGCTCGGCGACCCCGAGTACGCGCCCGTCTACGGCGAGACGATGCAGGAGGCCCGCGACCGGATCACCCGGCTGGCCGCCAAGCTGGCCGGCACCGGGCGGGTGGGTCTCGGCTTCCCCAAGGAGTACGGCGGCGAGGCCGACGCCGGCGGCTCGGTGACCTCGATCGAGATGCTGGCCTTCGGCGACCTGTCGCTGATGGTCAAGGCCGGCGTCCAGTGGGGGCTGTTCGGCGGCGCCGTGCAGCTGCTCGGCACCAGGCGGCACCACGACGCGTACCTGCGCGACATCATGAGCTTCGACCTGCCCGGCTGCTTCGCGATGACCGAGACCGGGCACGGCTCCGACGTCCAGCAGCTGCGCACCACGTGCACCTACGACCCCGAGACGCAGACCTTCGACCTGCACACCCCGCACGAGGCCGCCCGCAAGGACTACATCGGCAACGCGGCCAAGGACGGCCGCATGGCCGTCGTCTTCGCCCAGCTGGTCACCCGGGGCGAGAACCACGGCGTGCACGCCTGGCTGGTGCCGATCCGCGACGCCGAGGGCAACCCGGTGCCGGGCGTGACGATCGGGGACGACGGCCCCAAGGCCGGCCTGCTCGGCGTCGACAACGGCCGGCTGACCTTCGACCACGTCACCGTCCCGCGCGACATGCTGCTGGACCGCTACGGCCAGGTCGCCCCCGACGGCACCTACAGCTCGGCCATCGAGAACGAGACCCGCCGCTTCTTCACGATGCTGGGGACCCTGGTCCGCGGCCGGGTCAGCGTCGGCGGCTCGGCCGGGTCGGCGACCAAGATGGCGCTGGACATCGCCGTCCGCTACGGCGAGGTGCGCCGCCAGTTCGCCGCTCCCGGTCGCGACCGGGAGATCGTCATCAACGACTACCTCGTGCACCAGCGCAAGCTGCTCCCGGCGCTGGCCACCTCCTACGCCCTGCACTTCGCGCAGGAGGAGCTGGTCGGCACCATGCACGACGTCCAGACCGCGGTGCACGAGCACGGCGAGGAGGTCGACGAGGCCGCGCAGCGGGAGCTCGAGTCCCGCGCGGCCGGCCTCAAGGCCGCCAACACCTGGCACGCGACCCGCACCATCCAGATGTGCCGGGAGGCCCTGGGCGGCGCGGGCTACCTGCAGGAGAACCGGCTGCCGCAGCTCAAGGCCGACACCGACGTCTTCAGCACCTTCGAGGGCGACAACACGGTGCTGCTGCAGCTGGTGGCCAAGGGGTTGCTGACCGGCTACCGCGACGCCTTCGGCTCGCTGGACGGCTGGGGCAAGGTCTCCTTCTTCGCCGACATGGTCCGCGAGACGGTCCTGGAGCGGACGGCGGCCCGCGGCCTGATCGCCCGGCTGGTCGACGCGGTGCCCGGCCGGGACGACGACGTCCCGCTGCTGGACCGCGGCTGGCAGCTGAAGATGTTCGAGTTCCGCGAGAAGCACACGCTCGAGGGCGCGATCCGGCGGCTGCGGCGCAACTCCGAGACGGAGGGCATGGAACCCTTCGACATGTTCAACGACGTGCAGGACCACGTGCTGCGCACCGCCCAGACGCACATCGACCGGATCGTCCTCGAGGCCTTCGTGGCGGGCGTGGACCGGGCCACCGACCCCGACGCGCAGGCGCTGCTGTCGGCGGTCTGCGACCTGTACGCGCTGACGACGATCGAGGCCGACAAGGGCTGGTTCCTCGAGCACGGGCAGCTGACCCCGGCGCGGTCGAAGGCGCTGACGGCCACGGTGAACCAGCTGCTGAAGGAGCTGCGGCCGCACCTGGTCACGCTCGTCGACGGGTTCGCCATCCCGGCGGCGTGGAAGAACGCGGCGGTCCTCCGCGAGGAGGCCGGCCGACAGGAGGCCATGGCGGCCCGCGACGCGGAGCTGCGCGCCGCAACCGGCCGCACCCCGCCCGGCGACACCGCGACCTCGGTCGACGTCCCGCCCGGCCAGTAGTCGAAGGACCTCGTCCTCCCCACGACACGCTCCGCCCGCCGCGGGCCCCTGGGACGAGGCCGTCCCGGGGACCCGTGGCGCGGCCAGGGAGACTCCCATCGTGAGCACCCTCGCCGCGGCCGCGGAGACCCTGCGCGTGCCGCAGGCCGTGGACCTGGCCGCGATCGTCGTCGGCGCGCTCACCGGTGGGCTGCTCGCCGCCCGCGAGGGCTTCGCCGTCTCCGGCGTGCTGCTGCTGGCCGTCAGCGGCGGTCTGGGCGGCGGGCTGATCCGCGACGTGCTGCTCGCCGACGGCCCACCGGTCGCGCTGACCAACGAGGCCTACCTGCCCACCGTGGCGATCACCGCCATGGTCACGTTCTTCTTCTCCGGCTGGCTCTCGCGGCTCACCGGGCTGCTCGTCGTCCTCGACGCGGTGACGCTCGGCTTCTTCACGGTGATCGGCGCGCAGAAGGCGCAGCTGGCCGGGCTCCCGAGCGCGTCGGTGGTGTTCATCGGCACGCTGACGGCGGTCGGCGGCGCCGTGATCCGCGACGTGCTGCTGGCCCAGCGGGCCGACATCGTGCAGCCGGGCCCGTACAACGCCGTCGCCGCGCTGATCGGCGCGGCGGCGCTCACCCTGCTGGCCGGGCCGGCCGGGCTCGACCCGCTCCCGGTGGCCGCCCTGGTGATCGTCCTGGTGGCGGTGCTGCGGGTGCTGTCGGTGTGGCGCGGCTGGGAGGCGCCGGTCGCGGTCGACCTGCCCGCGCGCGCCCGCACGCACCTGGGCCGGATCCGCTGGCGGCGCCGGAACCGGCCACCGGAGGGCGGTCGGCGCAGGGCTCGGTGAGGATGGGCCGCATGCCCGACCGCACGCACGACCTCGTCGTCTACGGCGCCTCCGGCTTCGTGGGCGAGCTGCTGGCCGCCTACCTCGCCGGAGCCGCCCCCGCCGGCCTGCGGATCGCCCTCGCCGGGCGGTCGGCCGACCGGCTGGCCGCCGTCCGCTCCCGGCTGCCGGAGGCGGCGCGGGACTGGCCGCTGGTGGAGGCCGACTCCACCGACCCGGCGGCGGTCGCCGCGCTCGCCGAGGGCACCCGGGTGCTGGCGACGACGGTCGGCCCCTACGCCCGATACGGCCTGCCGGTGGTGGAGGCGTGCGCCCGCGCCGGCACCCACTACGCCGACCTGACCGGCGAGGTGCTGTTCCACCGGGACGCCATCGACCGCGCCGACGCCGCCGCGAAGGGGTCCGGCGCCCGGATCGTGCACTCCTGCGGCTACGACTCCATCCCCTCCGACCTGTCGGTGTACCTGCTCGCCGAGTGCGCCCGGGCCGACGGCGCCGGCGGCCTGACCGACGTCCGGCTGGTGGCGACCGCCAAGGGCGGGTTCAGCGGCGGCACGATCGACTCGATGCGCGCCCAGGTGGAGGCCGTGGGCTCCGACCGCTCGCTGCGCCGGGTGCTCGGCGACCCGTTCGCGCTCAGCCCCGACCGCGCCGCCGAGCCCGACACCGAGCAGCCGCCGGACGCCGCGCCGCCGGCCCGCGACGGCGAGGGCCGCTGGACCGCGCCCTTCGTGATGGCCTCGTACAACACCCGCGTGGTGCGCCGCAGCAACGCGCTGCAGGACTGGGCCTACGGCCGCGGTCTGCGCTACGGGGAGGTGATGGGCACCGGCCGGGGCCTGGCCGGCGGCGTCACCGCGGTCGGCGTGACGGCGGGGCTGGCCGGCGCGCTGGGGGCCATGTCCTTCGGGCCCACCCGCACGCTGCTCGACAAGGTGCTGCCCGCACCCGGCAGCGGACCCGACGAGGAGGCCCGCGAGCGCGGCTTCTTCCGCATGGTCGTCGACGCGGGCACCGAGTCCGGCCGCCGCTACCGCGCGACGGCGGCCGGGCAGGGCGACCCCGGCTACAAGGCGACGGCGGTCATGCTCGGCGAGAGCGCGCTGGCCCTCGCGCTGGACGGGGACCGGCTGCCCGCCCGCGCCGGCTCGCTCACGCCCGCGACCGCGTTCGGCGACGTGCTCGTCGACCGCCTGCGGGCGGCCGGGCACACGTACGAGGTCGCCGCGCGCTGACGAGATCTGCGCACTCGTCGCCGTCAGCGCGTGATGCGACGAGTGCGCAGATCGGCGCGGGGCCTCAGGACAGCCGGAGGGCCAGCAGGGCGACGTCGTCCTCGGCGTCGGGCAGGAACAACCGCTGCAGCACCCGGTCGCACAGCTCGTCCAGCGGGAGCCCGGCCGACTCGCGCAGCACCCCGACCAGTTCCGCGGTGCCGGTGTCGAGGTCGCGGTCGCGGCGCTCGACGAGGCCGTCGGTGTGCAGCAGCACCGTGCTGCCGGCATGGAGGACGACGCACCGGTCCGTGCGGGCCGTCGCCGGCTCGACGCCCAGCAGCAGCTCGCCGGGCAGCTCGAGCACGCGGACCTCGCCGTCCGGGCCCACGACCAGCGGCGGCGGGTGACCGGCGTCGGACCACCGCAGCTGCACCGCGCCCGGCGGGAGGTCGGCGGGACGCTCGAGCCGGGCCACGATCGCCGTCGCCATGACCTCGGGCGCGAGGCCGGCCATCGCGCGGTCCAGCCGGGTCAGCACCTCGGCCGGGGAGGCCCCGCTGGAGTGGCTGATGCCGCGCAGCAGCCCGCGCACCTGGCCCATCGCCGCCGCGGCGTGCCGGTCGTGGCCGACGACGTCGCCGATGGCCAGCACCGTCGTCCCGTCCTCCTGGAGGAAGGCGTCGTACCAGTCGCCGCCGATCTCCGCGCCGGCCGCCGCGGGCACGTACCGCACGACGATCCGGCAGCCGGCCACCTCGGGCGGGGCGGTGAGCATGCTGTGCTGCAGGGCGTCGGCGAGGTCGCGCTGCTGGGCGAACAGCCGCGCCGAGTGCAGCGCCAGACCCGCCCGGCGGCCCACCTCCACGGCCGCCTCCACCTCCGCCGCGCCGTGCGGGCCGCGCTCGGGGCCGTTGAACAGGCCGAGCGCACCGATCGTGCGCCCGCGGGCGACCAGCGGCACCACCGCGCCGCCCTCCATGTCCAGCCGCTCCAGCGCCTCGCGGGTCGCCGGGTCGGGCAGGGCGCGGTGGATCCGGGCGGCGTCGATGTGCGGCAGGACCAGCGGCCGGCCGGTCCGGGTGACCACGCGCGCGGTGGCCTCGTCGCTCATCACCGCCACCATGGCGTGCACGTAGTCGGCCAGCTCCGCGGCCCGGGCCGGGTCCCGGTGCGCCGAGGCCAGCTCCTCCATCCGGCCCTGGTCGTCGGTGACCACGAGCCAGCACCAGTCGCCCAGCGTCGGCACGACCAGCTCGGCCAGCTGGGCGACCTGCCGGGAGATGTCGACGTCGCCGGAGAGGACCCGCCCGACGTCGGCCAGCAGCTGGAGCCGCCGGTTGGCCGCGTCCCGCTCGGCGTCGGCCCGCAGCCGCGAGACGCTGAGCGCGATCTGCGCCGCCAGGGCCTCCAGCAGGTCGACGTCCTCGCCGGCGAAGCCGTGCTCGGTGTCCCAGACGACCGCGTAGCTGCCCAGCAGCCGGCCCTCCACGCGCAGCGGCAGCGCCGCCAGGGCCTGGGTGCCCAGCACGTCGTTGATCTCGGCCAGCCTCGGGAAGCGGGCCTCGGCCGCGGCCCGGTCGGCGAACAGCAGCCGCTCACCGGTCTCGGCGGCGTGGCCGGTGGGCAGGTCCCGGCCCGAGGGGAGGACGACGCCCTCGGGGGGCAGCTCCACGTCGGTCACGTCGGCGACGGTGTCGGCCAGCCGCCGGGTGAGGTGCAGCCGCAGGCTGCCGTCGGGCTCGCGGACGGTCAGCCCGCTGGCCGACGCGCCGAGCACGGCCGCGCCCCGCAGCGCGATCTCGGCCAGCTGGGGGACGGCGGTCGCGTTCGCCATCTGGGCCGCCACCTCGGCGATCGCCCCCGCGCGCTGGACGGCGGCCATCCGCCGTTCGGCCTCCGCGCGTGCCTCGGTGACGTCGAGGATGGTGCCGACCATGCGCACCCGCGCGCCGCGGACGTCGCGCACCAGCCGGCCCCGGGAGACCGTCCAGCGCACCGACCCGTCGGCGCGGACCACCCGCGACTCCAGCGAGTACTCGCCGGTGCCGGCGTCGGCCCGCTCCATGGCCTCCCGGACGGCGGCCAGGTCGTCGGGGTGCACGCTCGAGCGCAGCACCTCCTCCACGTCGGCGTCGGCGAGGGCCGCGTCCTGGCCGAAGATCGCCGCGCACCGCTCGTCCCAGGACACGGTGCCGGTGCGCAGGTCGCGCTCCCAGATGCCGATGCCGCTGGCCTCCAGGGCGACGTCGAGCCGGGCGGCCGTGGAACCGATCGCCGACCGGGCCGCGGAGAGCTCGAGCTCGGCGACGACCGAGGCGGCCAGCTGCTGCAGCAGCGCGGCGTCGTCGTCGGTCCAGCGACGCGGCCTGGCGTCGTAGACGGCCAGGACGCCGACCACGAGCCCGGAGGCCGACAGCAGCGGCGCCCCGAGGTAGGCGGCGACCTGGCCGGAGGCGACGGCGGGGAGATCGGCCACCCGGGGGTCGGCGGCGGCGTCGGTGACGACGAGCGGCTGCCCGGCGCGGATGGCGAGCGCGGACAGCGGGCCGGTGAGCAGCGCCCGCCCGCCGACGACGCCGGGCGGCAGGCCGTGGCCCCCGACGACGGTCTCCCGGTCGGTGTAGAGGGTGACCTTGGCCTGGCCGGCGCCGAGCAGCCGGGCGGCGAGGCCGGAGAGCCGGTCGAAGGCCGCGGGCCCGGGGACCTCGACGAACAGCCGGCGGGCGGCCGCGATCCGGTGCGGGTCGGCCAGCGGGTCGGGCGCGGTGAGGGACACGGGGCCGGCCACGGCTCCTCCTCGGTGCGCCCACCGCGGCCGCCCCCCGGCCACGAGTCGCACCATGCTGACACGCCGTCGCGGAACGGAGTCGTCCGACGCGCGCCTCGCCTCCCCCGGTGGGGTGGCCTGGCCGGGGCTCCCGTCAACCGGGGAGCCGCACGGTCCGATGTGACCCGCATGACGGCGACCCGCACCCGCAGCACCGCGCTGCCCGACTGCCGTCCCCTGCTGGCCGACCCCGACGACCTGACGCTGGTGTTCCAGCCGATCGTCGACCTCGCGGCCGCGCGTGTGGCCGGCTACGAGGCGCTCTCGCGGTTCCCCGGCACCGCCTCACCCGAGGTCTGGTTCGCCGCGGCCCACGACGCCGGCGTGGGCGCGGAGTTGGAGGCGCTGGCCCTGCACAAGGCGCTGGCCGCCCGCGCCGACCTGCCGCCCGACACGTTCCTCACCGTCAACGTCAGCCCGCACCTGCTGGACTCGCCGGTGGTCCGGGCGGCGCTGCACTCCGTCCCGGACCTGCGGCGGGTGGTCGTGGAGCTCACCGAGCACGCAGTCGTCGACGACGTCCCCGCGCTGCGCCGCCAGGTGGAGGTGCTGCGGGCGCGCGGTGCGCTGATCGCGCTCGACGACGCCGGCAGCGGCTACTCGGGGCTGCAGGTGCTGACGACGGTGCGCCCGCAGCTGGTGAAGCTCGACCGGTCCCTCGTCAGCGACGTGGACGGCGACCCGGCACGGCTGGCCCTGGCCGAGATGGTCGGCGACTTCGCCGGCCGCATCGACGCCTGGCTGCTGGCCGAGGGCATCGAGACCCAGGCGGAACTGGCCGCGTTCGCCCGGCTGGGCACGCCGCTGGCCCAGGGCTGGCTGCTGGGCCGCCCGGCGCCGGAGTTCCGGCCGCTGGCGCCCGAGGTGGCGCGCCTGGTCCGCGCGCACGCCGCCCGCGCCCGGCTCACCGACTCCGTGGCCGGCCTGGTCCGCCCCGTGCGCCAGGTGTCCCCCGGCGAGGCGGCGCGCGCCGTCCCGCCCGCCGTCCTGGTCTCCGACGACGGGGAGCCCCGTGCACTGCGGCTGGCCGACCCGCGCACCGGCGAGGGCTACACCGCGCCGGTCTCCCTGCGGGTGCCGCCCGACGCCGACGTCCGCCAGACCCTGCAGCGGGCCCTCACCCGGGCGCCCGGCCAGCGCTTCGACCCCGTCGTCTGCACCGACACCAGCGGGGCGGTGGTCGGCCTGCTGCGCGTCGACGACCTGGCCGCCGCCGTCGCCCGGCCGTGACGCACCCAGAGCCCGCCCCCGGCCACGGGCCGCCGTCCCACCCCCGTCCCGGAGGAACCCCGTGAAGACCTTCGCCTGCGGCGACATCATCCCCGGCTGCGGCGCCACGTTCAGCGCCCCCGACGAGGGCGGCATCCTCGCGCAGACCCGCCGGCACGCCGTCGAGGCGCACGGCATGGCCGAGCCCGGCACCGACAGCGACGGCCCCGTCCGCGCCCACATCCGCGACGCCGCCTGAGGCGGAGTGCCGGAGCGCAGGAGACCTGCGCTCGCGCACTCCGCTCAGGACGAGGCGTCGGTCAGCAGCGTGCGCTCGTCGTCGGTGAGCACGAGGTCGAGCATCGGCAGCAGGTCGGCCAGCTGCTCGACCGACCGGCCGCTCGCGATCGGCGCGGTGACGGTCGGCCGGTCGGCCAGCCAGCGCAGCGCCACCGCGGCCTGCGGGACCCCGTGCGCGCCAGCCACCTGGCCGAGCGCCTCCAGCACCCGGTCGCCGCGCTCGCCGACGTAGGCGGCCGCCCCCTTCGCGCGCGGCGAGTCGACGCGCTCCCCCGCGCGGTACTTCCCGGTGAGGAAGCCCTTGGCCAGCCCGAAGTAGGGGAAGCAGCCGAGGTCCGCGCCGGCGACGACGTCGCGCAGGTCGTCCTCGTAGACCGCCCGCTCCACCAGGTTGTAGTGCGGCTGCAGCGCCACGTAGCCGGCCACGCCGAGCCGCTCGGCGGTGCCCAGCGCCTCGGTGAGCCGGGCGGCGGAGTAGTTGGACGCCGCCGCGTGGCGGACCTTGCCGGCCTGCACCAGGTCGTCGAAGGCCTGCAACGTCTCCTCCAGCGGCGTGCCGTCGTCGTCGTAGTGCGCGTAGTAGACGTCGATCCGGTCGGTGCGCAGGTTGCTCAGCGAGCGCTCGGCGGCGGCGCGGATCTCGGCGGCCGACAGCGGGCGCACCTTGCGGCCGGGCGAGGCCTTGGTGGCGACGACGACCCGGTCGCGGCGCCCACCGGCGGCCAGCCAGGCGCCGAGGATCTGCTCGGACCGCCCGTCGCCGTACATCTCCGCGGTGTCGACCATCGGCTGCTGCGTGCTCGGCACGGCGTCGACGAAGCGGTCGAGCAGCGCGTGCGACGTGGGCTCGTCCGCCGTCCACCCGAAGACGTTGGCCCCGAGGCACAGATCGCTGACGACGAGGTCGGTCCGGGGCACCTGGGGCACCTCCCCACCGTAGGTCGCGGGGCCGGTCACCGCCCTGGGACGGCTGTGACCTGCGGGGCAGCGAGACCCCCACAGTGGCGTGATCCCGGGCGAACGTGGCAACGTGCGCCCCCGGTCCGCCACTCCCGGCTCGTCCGGCGAGGAGACGGAACCGTCCGTACCGACAGGGCCGACCACCGGTGCCGGCCACACCCACTCGAGAGGACCCCCGTGAACAAGGCCGAACTCGTCTCCGCCATCGCCAAGCGCGCCGACGTCCCGTCCTCGACCGTCGACTCCGTGCTCGCCGGGCTCCAGGAGGAGCTGGTCGACGCCATCACCCGTGGCGAGAAGGTCGCCGTCTCCGGCCTGCTGACCGTCGAGCGCACCCAGCGGTCGGCCCGCACCGGCCGCAACCCGCAGACCGGCGAGTCGATCGAGATCCCGGCCGCCAACACCGTCAAGGTGACCGCCGGCTCGAACCTCAAGAAGGCCGCGAGCAACGTCCCGGTCTGAGCCGCGCCGCTCTGCTCCGATCAGGTCACCTGGTCGTGCTGCGTCCTCCCTCACCGTGCGCGGTGAGGGAGGACGCGCTGCAGTGAGGGAGGACGACGACGTGCGAGGGGAGACGGCGTGACGGAACTCAGGGTCGACACCGACCCCGCCGAGGTCGGGGTCGACGCCGCACGGCTGGCCCGCCTCGACCGCCGGCTGGCCCGCTTCGTCGACGAGGGCCGCATGCCCGGCTTCCTCGTCACCGTCGCGCGCTCCGGGCGGCTGGTGCACGTGGGCCGGTACGGGCAGCGGGACGTCGAGCGCGGCCTGCCGGTCACCGACGACACCCGCTGGCGCATCTACTCGATGACCAAGCCGGTCACCTCGGTCGCGGCGATGGCGCTGTACGAGGAGGGCGCCTTCCAGCTCACCGACCCGATCAGCCGGTGGCTGCCCGAGTTCGCCGAGACCCGCGTCTACGTGGCCGGCTCGGCGACCAGGCCGGTCACCGCCCCGCAGGTCGAGCCGATCCGCGTGTGGCACCTGCTCACCCACACCTCGGGGCTCACCTACGGCTTCCACGAGGCCCACCCCGTCGACGCCATGTACCGGGCCGCCGAGCACGGCTTCGGCACGCCGCCCGGCGCGGACTCCGCCGAGGTCTGCCGGCAGTGGGCGGCCCTCCCCCTGGTCTTCCAGCCGGGCAGCGAGTGGAACTACGGCGTCTCCACCGACGTCCTCGGCCGGCTGGTCGAGATCTGGGCCGGCAAGCCGCTGGACGAGGTGTTCGCCGAGCGGGTGTTCGGCCGGCTGGGCATGACCGAGACGTCGTTCGGGCTGCGCGAGGGCGACGACCCCGACTCGCTGGCGGCGCTCTACGGCGCCGTCCCCGGCGTCCCCGAGGGGCCGGAGACGACGTTCGCCCTGCTCGAGGCGGCCGGCGCGGCCGCGCACCGCAAGCCCGCGTTCCTCTCCGGCGGCGGCGGGCTCGTCTCGACCGCGGGCGACTACCTGCGCTTCGTCGAGTGCCTGCGCCGCGGCGGCGCGTACGACGGCGGACGGGTGCTGGCGGCGCGGACGCTCGCCCACATGGTCCGCAACCACCTGCCCGGCGGCCAGGACCTGGAGACCTTCGGCCGGCCGCTGTACGCCGAGACGCCGCTGCGCGGGGTCGGCTTCGGCCTCGGCTTCTCCATGGTGATCGACCCGGTCCGCTACGGCGTGGTCGCCAGCCCCGGCGAGTACAGCTGGGGCGGGGCGGCCTCCACCACGTTCTACGTGGACCCGGTCGAGGACCTGACGGTCACCTTCTACACGCAGCTGCTGCCCTCGAGCACGCTGCCGATCCGCCCCTACCTGCGCTCACTGGTGCACCAGGCGCTGATGTGACCACCGCTGCCCCCCGGCCCCGGTGCAGGGGCCCGCGCCGAGCTCGCGAGGAGTGGGGGGCAGCGGGGTCCTTCGTCAGAGGTAGCGGCGGTAGACGACGGTGGCGACCATCGCCGGCTTGGTGCCGCCCTCGATCTCGATCGTGACGTCGATGTTCACCTGGACGCCGCCGTCGAAGGGCGTGGCCGCGGCCAGGGTCGCGCCCGCCCGCACCCGGGCGCCGACCGGCACCGGCGAGGGGAAGCGCACCTTCTCGGTGCCGTAGTTGACGCCCATCCGGAAGCCCTGCATGTCCACGATCTGCGGCAGCAGGCTCGGGACCAGGGACAGCGTCAGGTACCCGTGCGCGATCGGCCCGCCGAAGGGGCTCTCGGCCTTGGCACGCTCGGGGTCGACGTGGATCCACTGGTGGTCACCGGTCGCCTCGGCGAACTGGTTCACCTGCTCCTGGGTGATCGTCACCCAGTCGCTGTAGCCCATGTGCTGGCCGACGAGGCCCTGCACGCCCTCGATGCCCTCGACAACCGTCTGCGCCATCTGTCCTGTCCCTCCGACTCGACTACGTTGGCGAACTCCACCACACCGGCTCCGGCGAGGGAGGGACGGGTTGCTGCGCATCGGCGCGCTCGACGTGCCCGACGGCCACCTGGTCGTCATGGCGATCGTCAACCGCACCCCCGACTCGTTCTACGACCGCGGGGCCACCTACGAGCTGGCCAAGGCCGTCGAGCGGGTGGACCAGGTGGTCGCCGAGGGGGCGGACATGGTGGACGTCGGCGGGGTCAAGGCCGCGCCCGGCGAGGAGGTGGACGCCGCGGAGGAGATCCGCCGGACCGTCGACCTGGTGGCCGCCATCCGCGCCGCGCACCCGACGCTGCCCATCTCGATCGACACCTGGCGCGCCGAGGTCGCCCGCGAGGTGCTGGCCGCCGGCGCCGACGTGGTGAACGACGCCTGGGGCGGGGTCGACCCCGAGCTGGCCGTCGTCGCCGCCGAGGCCGGCGCGGGGATCGTCTGCACGCACGCCGGCGGGCTGCCGCCGCGCACCCGCCCGCACCGGGTCGCCTACGACGACGTCGTCGCCGACATCGTGACGCGGACGACGGCGCTGGCCGAGGCCGCCGTCGCCGCCGGCGTCGACCGCGACCGGGTGCTCGTCGACCCCGGGCACGACTTCGGCAAGAACACCCGGCACTCGCTCGAGGCCACCCGCCGCCTCGACGAGCTGGTCGGCACCGGCTGGCCGGTGCTCGTGGCGCTGTCGAACAAGGACTTCGTCGGCGAGACCCTCGACGTCGTCCTGGACCAGCGGCTGACCGGCACCCTGGCCACCACCGCCGTGAGCGCCTGGCTCGGCGCCCGGGTCTTCCGCGCCCACGACGTCGCGCCGACCCGGCAGACGCTCGACATGGTCGCCTCCATCCGCGGCGACCGTCCGCCCGTCCGCACGGTGCGCGGCCTCGCCTGATGCCCGCACCGGCCCGTCGTTAGGTTGCCGGGCATGGCCGCCACCGGGTTCCTCACCGCCGACGAGCTCAACGACCTCCTGCCGGGCACCCTCCCGGGCCTGCTCGGCATCGTGGTCGACACCCACGAGCGCGGCCGGCTGACCAGCCACCTCGACGTCCGCCCCGAGCTGCTGGCCCCCAACGGCTACCTGCACGCCGGCACCGTCGTCACGCTCGCCGACACCAGCTGCGGGCTGCCCACCCGCGCGCTGCTGCCCGAGGGGTCGACCGGCTTCACCACCATCGAGCTGAAGAGCAACCACCTGGGCACCGCCCGGGAGGGCCGGATCAGCTGCGTGGCGACCAACGCGCACGCCGGGCGGACGACGCAGGTGTGGGACGCCGTCGTCACCGCCGGTGACCGGACCCTGGCGCTGTTCCGCTGCACGCAGTCGGTCCTCTGGCCCCGCTGACGGGAACCGCGTGAAACCCCGGCGTGCCGTTGATCGTCGGGGAGTGTGAGACTGGCGCCACATCAGCACAGAAGAGGAGGCCACGTGGCCCTGCGGAGCCCGTATCCCGACGTCGAGATCCCGGACCTGTCCGTGCCGCAGTTCGTCCTGGCGGCCGGCCGCGAGCGGCCCGACGCCCCCGCCCTGATCGACGGGCTCAAGGGCGACACCATCACGCACGGTCAGCTCGCCGCCTACGTCGACCGCGTCGCGGCGAACCTGCACGCGCGCGGCCTGCGGAAGGGCGACGTCGTCGCCGTCTTCTGCCCGAACACGCCCTGGTTCCCGGTGGTCTTCCACGGCATCGCCGCGGCCGGGTGCGTCATGTCGCCGATCAACTCGCTGTACACGCCCGAGGAGATCGCCTTCCAGCTCAAGGACTCGGGCGCGAAGGTCCTCATCACCATCTCGCTGTTCATGGACCGCGCCGGCGCGGCCGTGGAGAAGTCCCCGGTCGACGAGGTGATCGTCCTCGACGGCATGGAGGGCCACGCCGGCATGCTCGACCTGCTCGGCGGCGAGGCGCCGTCGGTGCAGGTGGACATCGACCCGGCGAACGACCTGGTCGCGCTCCCGTACTCCAGCGGGACGACCGGCCTGCCCAAGGGCGTCATGCTGACCCACCGCAACCTGGTGGCGAACGTGGCCCAGTGCCGGCCGCTGATCGCGCTGGGCGAGGACGAGCGGATCATCGCCGTCCTGCCGTTCTTCCACATCTACGGGCTGACCGTGCTGATGAACCAGGGGCTGGCCTGGGGCGGCGCGGTCGTGACGCTGCCGCGCTTCGACCTGGAGGACTTCCTCCGCACCATCCAGGACCACAAGATCACCCGGGCCTTCGTGGCGCCCCCGATCCTGCTGGCCCTGGCCAAGCACCCGCTGGTCGACCAGTACGACCTGTCGTCGCTGACGTCGATCCTGTCCGGCGCGGCGCCGCTGGACGAGGGCCTGGCCAACGCCGCGCAGGAGCGGCTGCGCAAGGGGAACCCGGACGGCGTCACCGTGGCGCAGGGCTACGGGATGACCGAGCTCTCCCCGGTCTCGCACACCACCCCGGACCTCGGGCAGGAGCCCCCGGGCGTCACCAGCGAGGTGCCGAAGGGCTCGGTCGGCTACGCGGTGCCCAACACCGAGTGCAGGCTCATCGACCCCGGCACCGGCCAGGACGCCGCCCCCGGCGAGAGCGGCGAGCTGTGGGTGCGCGGGCCGCAGGTGATGAAGGGCTACCTCAACAACGAGGAGGCGACCCGCAACACCCTCGACGACGAGGGCTGGCTGCACACCGGGGACGTCGCCGTCGTCGACGAGGCCGGCCGGTACACGGTCGTCGACCGCGTCAAGGAGCTCATCAAGTACAAGGGCTACCAGGTGGCGCCGGCGGAGCTGGAGGCCGTGCTCATCGGCCACCCGGAGATCGCCGACGCGGCCGTGATCGGGGTCAAGGACGAGGAGAGCGGCGAGGAGCTGCCCAAGGCGTTCGTCGTCCGTGCACCCGGCTCGGACATCACCGAGGACGCCGTCATGGCCTACATGAGCGAGCGCGTCGCCCCGCACAAGAAGATCCGGTTCGTCGAGTTCATCGAGCAGGTGCCGAAGTCGGCGGCCGGGAAGATCCTGCGCAAGGACCTCAAGGCCCGCGCCTGACGCCGCGGAGGCTGGGAGCGCAGGTCTCCTGCGCTCCCGGCCTCCGTCGTCTCAGGACGACTCCGGCTCACGGCAGCCCCCGTGGTGCTGCCGGTCGCGACCCGCCGTCAGCCGCGGACGAGCGCCACCGTGCGCAGGTACCGGTCCTCGCCGGACCGGAGGGCCCAGCGCAGCCGGCGGGAGCCGTCGCGCACCAGGGTCATCCGCTCCTCCGGCCGCGCCGCGTCCAGGAACCACGGCACCACCGACCGCGCCGCCAGGCCGGCGGCGGCCCGGACGCGGCGCTCGCACACCAGCGGCGACGCCCGCCACCCGTGCTCGTGCGCGGCGACGTCCGCCGCCCGCGCGTCGAGCCGGTCGGCGAGCACGGCGCACGCCATGGCCAGCGCCGGCGCCCCGGCGCTGACGTCGTGCTGGAAGGTCGGCAGCGCCTCCCGCACGCGGACGGCGGCGGCGTCGACGTCCTCGTCGGCGAGCCGCTCCGCCGCGGCGCGCACGCCGCCGAGCACGAGGCGGGTCAGGTCGCGGACGGCGCGCTGCCGCTCCCGGTCGCACGGTGCGTCGAGCGCGATGCCGGTGAGCGCGTCGGCCAGCACCCGGGCGCCGCAGCGCAGGGCGCGCAGCTCGATCGGGCAGAGCGCGGCCGCGGACGGCGCGGCGGAGCCGGCCGGGGGGACGGCGGGGCGGACGTCGCCGGAGGCGGGCCGGATCGCAGGCAGGTCCAGCACCACGTTCGGCGGGGCGGCGGGGCGGGCGGTCAACGTCGTCGTCATGGCCCAGACGGTGGCCCGGGGCGCTGGTGACCGGCTTGCACCCGCCTTGCACGGGCCCTTCTAGTGTCGGGCCATGCGCGCGGTCACCCTGGACGGATCCGGCGGTCCCGAGGTCATGGGCTGGGGCGAGGTCCCCGACCCGGTGTGCGGGCCCGGCGAGGTGGTGGTCGACGTCGTCGCCACCGCGGTGAACCGCGCCGACCTGCTGCAGCGGCAGGGCTTCTACCCGCCCCCGCCCGGCGCCACCGAGGTGCTCGGGCTGGAGTGCAGCGGCGTCGTCAGCGAGGTCGGCGAGGGCGTGACCGGCTGGCGGGTGGGCGACGAGGTGTGCGCGCTGCTGTCCGGCGGCGGCTACGCCGAGCGGGTCGCCGTCCCCGCCGGACAGCTCCTCCCGCGGCCGGCCGGCGTGGAGCTGGCCACCGCCGCCGCGCTGCCCGAGGTCGTGTGCACGGTCTGGTCGAACGTGTTCATGCTGGCCGGCCTGCGCCGCGGCGACACCTTCCTCGTCCACGGCGGCTCCAGCGGCATCGGCACGATGGCCGTCCAGCTCGCCGCCCGGGCCGGTGCCCGGGTGTTCACCACCGCGGGCACCGCCGCGAAGCTCGACGTGTGCCGCGAGCTCGGGGCGGACGTGGGCATCAACTACCGGGACGAGGACTTCGTCGAGCGGGTCCGCGAGGAGACCGGCGGCGCCGGGGTGGACGTCGTCCTGGACAACATGGGCGCGAAGTACCTGGCCCGCAACGTCGACGCGCTGGCCACCGGCGGGCGGCTGGTGTGCATCGGCATGCAGGGCGGCACCAGGGCCGAGCTCGACCTCGGGAAGCTGATGCGCAAGCGCGCCGCCGTGCACGCGACGACGCTGCGGTCCCGGCCGGCCGACGGCCCGGGCGGCAAGGCCGAGATCGTCGCGGCGGTGCGGCACGACGTGTGGCCCGACGTCGAGCGGGGTGTCGTCCGGCCGATCGTGGACCGCCGGCTGCCGATGTCCCGCGCGCCCGAGGCCCACCGGGTGGTGGAGGCCAGCGAGCACGTCGGGAAGGTGCTGCTGCTGACCGCAGACTGAGCGGTCACACCGGTACCCGGATCAGCTCCTCGCCGCTCCCGTCGCGCAGCACGACCGCGGCCAGCGCCTCCCGCTCGACGTCCGTCCAGCCGCGGAACCACCCCTCGCCGTCGTAGGTGGCCGCCCACTCGCCTGCCGGGTGCCAGCCGCCGTCCCGGTCGACCACGAGCAGCCGGCACTCCGTGTAGCTCGCCAGCCCGGCGACGGTGACGTCGAGGTCGGTGCCCCCGGGCTCCCCCGTCGCGACGACGCTGATGCGCACCGGGCCGGCCACCGCGGTGTGCGTCGCCGGCCCGTCGGCCGGCCGCGTCGCGAGCACGACCCAGACGACGGCGGACGCGACGACGAGCAGGAGCGCCGCCGCTGCGATCAGCAGCCGGCGCCGCCGGAGGCGCGCGGGCCGGGTCTGCTCGTCCACCGCTGCCCGGACCCGTTCGTACAGGTCCGGTGGCGGGAGCGCCTGCGGGCCGGACAGGTCGGCCTCGTCGAGGCGGGACAGGAGCGGTGTCAGCGCCTGGAACTCGGCCAGCTCGGCCCGGCACGCCGCGCAGCCGCCCAGGTGCGCGTCGACGCGGCGCCGGTCGTCCGGCGGCAGCGCCCCGAGCACGTAGGCGCCCAGGTCGGTTCCCGCGTGCGGGCCGGTCACGTGGTCACCCCTCGTTCGGCGAGCGCCAGCTTGAGTGCCCGCAGCGCGTAGTAGCACCGCGACTTCACGGTTCCCGGCGGCACGCCGAGGACCGCGGCCGCCTCCTCGACGCTCCGTCCGCGGTAGTACGTCTCCACCAGGACGGCGCGGTGGTCGCGGGAGAGGGAGTCCAGGGCGTCCACGAGGATGATGCGGTCCAGGGCCCCCTCGAGCGCGTCCAGGCTGGGCATCGCGGCCACGGCGTCGTCGTCGGCGACCTCGTGCGGCCGTGCGTGCCGGGCCCGGTGCGCGTCGATGGCCAGGTGGTGGGCGACGGTGAACAGCCACGGCCGGACGGGCGCCGCGTGCTCGTCCAGCTGGTCGAGGTGACGCCAGGCCCGGACGAGCGTCTCCTGCACCAGGTCCTCGGCGGAGGCGCGGTCCCCGCCGCACAGCCGCAGGGCGTACCCGAGCAGCGCGGAGGCGTGCGCGTCGCACAGGGCGCGCAGGGTCTGCTCCCGCGTGTCGCTGCCGCCCGCCCTCATCAGCGCACGCGGACCCGGTCCGCCCGGCTCCGTCCGCCGCGGGACACCCGCTGCCGCGGCAGGGCGAGGACCGCCAGCAGCGCGAGGACGACGGTGCCGCCGGCCTCCACCCACACCGTCTCCCAGAACAGCTCGGCGCGGGTGGACTCCTGGAAGCCGAACAGGCCGACCCAGACCGACAGGAACAGCGCCCCGAGGGTCCCGGCCATCAGGAGCGCGCCGAGCGCGGCGACCGCGGACAGCCAGCGCTCCGGGGCCAGGAGCACGGCCAGCGCCATGGCGGCACCGGCGACGACGTTGACCACGAACAGCGGGCCGATCCACTCGATGGTGCGGTAGCCGTCGCCCCACAGGTCCAGGTGGATCCAGGCCATGGCGACGAGGAGCGCCGCACCGGCGATCCTCAGGAGCAGCAGCAGCGGTCGCGAGGCGGCCGGCCGGCTGGAAGTGCCGTCCACGGTCCGTCACCACCCGGGCGCGGGGACCGGCGTGGGGACCGCACTACCCGACGTCCTGCGCATGGGGACTCCCTCCGGCACGGCCCGCCCGGCGCGGGCGCGACACCAGGGAGCACGGGAGGAGCCGACCGGTGGTTCACCGGGTGCACGGCAGGCGTCCCGGGGGTCGCCGTCGCGGCGGTTCCTGACGGTGCGTCGCGGTCCGGGGACGGCGAGGTGACGAGGCGGCTCAGCGCGGCCGCAGCGCGGCGACCGCGTCGATCACGTAGCCGACCTCCTCGGCCGTGTTGTAGTGCATCAGCCCGAGCCCGACCGCCCCGCCGTGCTCGGTGGCGCCGATGGCGTCGAAGAGCTCGCGGGCGTAGCGGTCGCCGTCCCAGGCGCAGATCCCCCGGCGGGCCAGGTCGGCGGTGACCTGCCGCGGGCGCATGCCGGCCACGGTGAACGACAGCACCGGCGTCGGGTCGCCGGCCGAGCCGAGCACCGTGACGTGCCGCATCGCGCGCAGGGCCTGGTCCAGCCAGTCGAACAGCTGGCCCTCGTAGGTGGCGACGGCCGCCATCGACCGGCGCAGCCGCTCGCGCCGGCTCCCCGAGGCCTCGCCGCACAGCCCGGCGAGGTGGTCGACGGCCGCCGTGACGCCGGCGTACAGCGGGAAGGGCTGCCCGCCCACCTCGAACCGGTCGGGTACCCGGTCCGGCGCGGGCAGCAGCTTGTCCGGCCGCAGCCCGGCGAGGAGCTCGGGGTCGGCCACCACCGCGCCGACGTGCGGCCCGCACCACTTGTAGGCGGAGACGGTGAGGAAGTCCGCGCCCAGCGCCAGCCGGTCGACCGGGTGGTGGGCCGCGGCGTGGACGGCGTCGACGAAGACCAGCGCCCCGACGGCGTGCGCGCGGGCGGCGATCGCGGCCACGTCGGGTCGGGTGCCGATCGCGCTGCTGGCGGCGGTGACGGCGACCAGCCGGGTCCGGCGGGTGAGCAGCTCGTCGTACTGCCAGGCGGGCAGCTCACCGGTCTCGATGTCCACCTCCGCCCACCGGACCTGCACGCCGCGCCGCTCGGCCATCTGGACCCAGGGGCGGATGTTCGCGTCGTGGTCCAGCCGGCTCACCACGATCTCGTCACCCGGCCGCCAGGTGCGGGCGAGCGCGCCGGCCAGGACGTAGGTCAGCGCCGTGGCGCTCGGCCCGAGGACGACGCCCGCGGCCACCCCGCCGGTCAGGTCGGCCAGCGCCGCCCGGGCACCGGCGACCAGCCCCTCCGCCCGCGCCGAGGCCGGGAACACCCCGCCTCGAGGCGCCACCGGCACGCGCATGGCCTGCGTGATCGCGTGGACGACGTTCTCCGGCACGAGCGTGCCCATCGCGCCCTCGGTGTGCACGAGCCCGTCGGAGAGCCCCGGGAACTGACCGCGGACGCGGGCGACGTCCAGCCGCGCGTCCCCCGATCCCATGTACACCGACCCTAGACGCAACGGCGGTGCGCGGGAGTCCGCACCGGCCGGGCGGAGGGCGCCCCGGCCGGGGCAGGATGGAGGCATGACCATCCCCGGGAACGGCAGTGATCGTCCGCAGCAGGTCGTCGTCGTCGGGCCGGACGGTCGCCCGGTCGGCGCGATGCCCCTCGCTCCCGCCGGCGCCGAGGACGGCGGCCAGGACGGTGCCGCGAGCGTCGGTGACATGGTCGAGCAGCCGGCGAAGGTCATGCGGATCGGCACGATGATCAAGCAGCTGCTCGAGGAGGTCCGCGCCGCGCCGCTGGACGACGCCAGCCGGCAGCGGCTGCGCGACATCCACGCGTCGTCCATCCGCGAGCTGGAGCAGGGCCTGGCCCCCGAGCTGCGCGACGAGCTGGAGCGGATCACCCTGCCCTTCAGCGAGGACTCCACGCCGTCGGACGCCGAGCTGCGGATCGCCCAGGCGCAGCTCGTCGGCTGGCTGGAGGGCGTCTTCCACGGCATCCAGACGGCGCTGTTCGCCCAGCAGATGGCCGCCCGCGCGCAGCTGGAGGAGATGCGCCGCCGCGCGCTGCCCGGCGGGCCGGCCGCCGGCGCGCCGCAGCAGCCCGACCTCCGCCCCGGCGGCGGCCAGTACCTGTGACGCCCGCCTGGCCGGGATCAGGTGACCTGATCGTGGAGCGTCCTCCCTCACCGTCTGCCGTGAGGGAGGACGCGCTGCGCTGAGGGAGGACGCGCTGCGCTGAGCGAGGACGCCCCTCGTCCACAGATGTGGCCGAGCCGTTCCCCGAGCCGGCCGCCGTCCCGAGACTCGCGGCATGCACCCCGGACTCGAGTTCGCCGAGCGGTCCCGCGGTGGCGTCTTCACCGTCGAGGACGCCCGCGGGGCCGGCTACCGCCCCGACCAGATCCGTGCCGCCGTCGCCTCCGGGGCCTGGCATCGGCTGCGGCGGGGCATCTACGTGACGCAGGCACGGTGGGTCGCCGCGGCCGGGGACCTCCGCGCACGGCATCTCCTGGTCGCCGCCGCGGTCCTGACCGCTCTGGGCCCCGGCCCCGTGCTGAGCCACTCCTCGGCGGCGCGCCACCACCATTTCGTCCTGCCACGCCGCGTCGACGACGTCGTCCGCCTGACCCACCCGGACCAGTGGCGGACCGGCAAGGGCTACCGGATCGCGGCCGCTGCACTTCCCCCTGAGGACGTCGTCCAGGCCGGCGCGCTCCAGGTGACCACGGTGGCCCGCACGCTCGTGGACTGTGCCCGGGAATGGCCCCTCGCCGATGCGGTCGCCGCCATGGACCGGGCCATGTTCCTGCGGAAGACCTGCCGCGCCGACCTGTCGGCCGAGGTTCTGCAGCAGAGTCACTGGGTGAACATCGGAGCCGCCGGCCGGGCCCTGGACCTGTCCGACGGTCGGGCGGAGTCACCCCTCGAGTCGTACGGGCGCCAGGCCCTCCTCGCCGCGGGACTCCCCCGACCCGAGCTTCAGGTCGAGCTGCACGGCTCCCAGGGCTTCGTGGGCCGGGTGGACGCCTGGTACGAGGACGCGGCGGTCGCGATCGAGTTCGACGGGGCGGTCAAGTACACCGAGCCGTGGGGCGGGCGGACACCGGCCGAGGTGGCCTGGGACGAGAAGCGTCGCGAGGACCACGTCCGCGGCCTGGACGTCCGCGTCGTCCGGGTCGCCCAGGAGGACCTGCCCCGCTTTCAGCCCGTGGCGGCGCGGCTCCGCGACCTGCTGGCCCACCCACTGACCGGCCCCCGGCGCTTCCGCGCCGTCCGGACACCGGAGCCCGGCAGTCCTACCGCGGACGCGGTGGCCTGACGCCCGACGACGTCCTCCCTGACCGCAGCGCGTCCTCCCTCACGGCAGACCGCGAGGGAGGACGCTCCACGATCAGGTCACCTGATCCCAGCCCCGGAACGCGAGACGGCGCCGTCTCCCCCCGTGGGAGACGGCGCCGTCGCGTGGTGGGCTCAGACCGCGAAGCGGCCGATCGCCTGCTGCAGGTCCCCGCTCATCCGCGCCAGCTCGGCGGCCGCACGCTGGGCGTCCTCCACGCGGGAGTTGGTCTCCTGCGTCCCCGCGGCCAGACCGGAGATCGCGTTGGCGATCTGCTGGCTGCCGTTGGCCGCCTCGGCGACGTTGCGGTTCATCTCGTTGGTGGTCGCCGTCTGCTCCTCGACCGCCGCGGCGATGGTCGCCTGGAAGTCGTTGATCTCGCCGATGACCGAGCTGATCTGACCGATCGCCTCGACCGCGCCGGCGGTGTCGGCCTGGATGGCCTCGACCCGCCGCGAGATGTCCTCGGTGGCCCGCGCGGTCTCCTGCGCCAGCTCCTTGACCTCGCTGGCGACGACGGCGAAGCCCTTGCCCGCCTCACCGGCGCGCGCGGCCTCGATCGTGGCGTTGAGCGCGAGCAGGTTGGTCTGCTCGGCGATGCCGTTGATCAGCTTCACGACCGTGGCGATCTCCTGCGAGGAGTCGCCCAGCTTGCCCACGGTGCGGGTGGTGTTCTCCGCGACCGTCACCGCCTGGCCGGCGACCCGCGCCGCCTGGGTGGCGTTCGTGGCGATCTCGCGGATCGCGGACTCCATCTGCGACGAGCCGGCCGCGACCGTGTCGACGCTGGAGGCGACGTCCCCGGCGGAGGCGACGACGGCGTCGGCCTGGCCGGCCGCCGTCCGCGCGTTGTCGGCGATGGCGCCGGAGGCGGTGTCGAGCTGGCGGGAGGCGTCGGCGAGCTTCTGCGCAGAGTCGCCTACCAGGTGCAGCACCGAGCCCAGCGCGTCCAGGGTGTGGTCCAGCGACTCGGCGACCTCGGCGAGCTCCCCGCCGCCGGTCTGCCCGGCGCGCACCCGCAGGTCGCCGGCGGCCACCTGGGCCAGCACCTGGCGGATCCGCTGCACCGGCAGCGTCACGCTGCGGGCCACCAGCAGGGCCAGGCCCACGGCCACCAGCAGGCCGACGACGATGATCGCGACGGTCACGGTGCGGGCCGAGGTGTAGGCGTCGTGCGCCTCCTCGGTCACCCGGACGGCGTTGGCGGCGGCGGCCTCGGTGGCCGTCACCAGCGACTGCTGGATGATCTCCTCGTTCTCGTTGAGCGCCTGCACGAGCTGCCCGAGCCGCGCCGGCGAGGTGTTGCCCGTCCCGGCGGCCTGCAGCTCGGCCAGCGTGCTGAGGTACGTGCCGACCGCCGCCTGGAACTCGGCGAACGCCGCCTGCGCCTCCGGCGGCAGCGTCATGCCGGCGACCACCTCGGTGTCGGCGGCGAGCTCCTCGGCGAGCGCGGCCTGGTTCTGCGCGGCCCGGGCGATGCTGTCGGCGGGGAGGGTCGGGATGTTGGCGCGTGCGGTGTTGGCCGCCATCTGCCACCAGTCGACCTGCAGCTGGCGGAGGGCGTCGAGCGGCTCGGCGCCGTCGGTGTGGACCTCGGTGGCCTTGTCGTCGAGGGTGGCCATCCGGGTGATGCCGAAGCCCCCCACCCCGAGCGTGGTCACGGCGACCACGAGGACCGCCCCCAGCACGCGGCTGCGCAGCCCCCACCCCTTGGCGCGCGCGACGCCCCCCGACTCTCCCGACTGCGTGGCATCCATGCCCGACCCCCACCTGCTCCTGTCGTCCGCCGCTCCTCCGCGGCGGCACCGGCAGGAGTCTCGGCAGCCGGGTGCCCGGCTTGAGCCGAGGCGGGGCCGTCGGGGTCGGCTCAGAGAGCGGCCAGGAAGGCCGCCACGCCGTCCTCCTCGTTGGTGCCGGTGACGTCGGTGGCAACGGCGAGCAGGTCGGGGTGGGCGTGGGCCATCGCGACCGCCCGTCCGCCGGCGGCACGCACCCACTCGAAGGCCGCGATGTCGTTGGGCATGTCACCGAAGACGACGACGTCGGCCGGGTCCACCCCGTGCTGCCCGGCGACCTTGGCCAGCCCGCTGGCCTTGGTGACGCCGGGGGCGGAGATCTCGGCGAGCGCGTCGGTGGAGGAGTTGGTGACCGTGGCGCGGCAGCCGGCGACGCGCTCGACCAGGCCCACGAACTCGTCGCGCGGCAGCGACTCGTGCCGGGCCAGCAGCTTGGCCACGGGCGCGGCGACCATCTCGTCGAGCGTGGCCACCGCCACGCCGGGGGCGTCGGCGTCCCAGCGCGGCTGGTAGATCGGCTCGTGGCGGAACTCCAGCCCGTACTCCACCGCGAACCAGGTGTCCGGCTGCAGCCGCCGCAGCTCCGCCGTCAGCTCCTGGAGCACCTCGGGGGCGAGCACGTCCTCGTCGAGGATCGTGAAGCTCTCCAGGTCCAGCAGGACGGCGCCGTTGCAGCACACGGCCGTGCCGTGCCGCAGCTGCTCGCGGATGCGGACCATCCACCGCGGCGGGCGGCCGGTCGCCAGCACCACCGGGACGCCTGCGGCGCGCCACCGCTCGAGCTCGGTCACCGTCTCGGCGCTGACGGTGTCGTCCCCGCGCAGCAGGGTGCCGTCCATGTCGCTGGCGATGAGCCGCGGCCGCCAGTCAGACACCGGACGCCTCCCGGCCGAAGACGGCCTCCAGGTACTGCGCGACACCGTCGACGTCGTGCCCGCTGGTGCGCGTCTGCGCCGCGGCCCGCACCGCCGGGTGCGCGTTGGCGACGGCGACGGAGCGGCCCCCGGCCTCGTTGACGGCGGTGATCATCGGCAGGTCGTTGGGCATGTCGCCGAAGACCAGCACGTCGGCGAGGTCGACGCCGTAGCGCTCCAGGGCGACCGCGAGCCCGGTGGCCTTGGTGATCCCCGGCGGCAGCACCTCGATGAAGCCGAGCCCGGCGTGGGTCAGTTCGGCGTCGCGCGGGTCGACCGCGGACCGGGCGCGGGCGAGCAGCTCGTCCTGGCCGAGGGACGACGAGCGCAGGAACACCTTGAGCACCGCGCCCGGCGGCAGCACCTGGTGCCGCGGCAGCAGGTGGGCGGGCTCGGGGTAGGGCCACTCGAAGCCGTGCTGCACCCGCAGCTGGGTGTGCACCTCGCCCTGCTCGGCGGCGTCCTCCACCGCGACGACGAGCTCGCCGGCCACGTGCTCGATCCGCTCGATGACCGCCTGCGCCTGCGCGCGCGGCAGGCCGACCGTCCGCAGCACCTCGTCGCGCTCCAGGTCGACGACGAAGCCGCCCTGCGCGAGCACGGCGATGCCCCGGCCGTCGAGTGCGGCGCGGACGCTGTCGAGCAGCCGCGGCCCGCGCCCGGTGACGCCGACGACCGGCACGCCCGCGTCCCAGCAGGCCTCCAGCGCGGCGCGGGTGCGCGGGCTGACCTCGGAGTCGCCGTCGAGCAGCGTGCCGTCGAGGTCGCTGGCCACGAGCTTCGGCCGCCACGGGCCGACGTCGCCGAGCTCGACGACCTCGTCGTAGCCGGCCAGGACGCCGTGCGCCCGCACCGGCCCCGGCGTCCCCGACGTCATGACCCCACCGGCACCGGGGCGGCCAGCGTCATGCCCGGGGTGAGCACCTCGTGCCCGCCCAGCCACGGCCGCAGCGCCGTCGGCACGTGCACCGAGCCGTCGGCCCGCTGGTGCACCTCGAGCAGGCAGGCGATGGTGCGGGCGATGGCGCAGAGGGTGCCGTTGAGCGTGGCCGCCGTCTGCGGCTTCCCGTCGGCGTCCCGGTAGCGGATGGCCAGCCGGCGGGCC
This sequence comes from Blastococcus sp. SYSU D00813, assembly GCF_054050735.1. NCBI lineage: Bacteria > Bacillati > Actinomycetota > Actinomycetes > Geodermatophilales > Geodermatophilaceae > Blastococcus > Blastococcus sp. SYSU D00813. The sequence continues at coordinate 50,751 of NZ_JBJGZX010000013.1, read as the reverse complement.
TGGAAGGTGGTGCAGTCCGAGGTGCTGGTCAGCTCCCGGTAGGTGCCCTGGCTGGGGAACCACGCCTCGATGTCGTACTTCCGCGCGGCGCTGGTGCCCAGGTCCCCGGCGGCGATGTCGACCACCCGGTAGGGCAGCTCGAGGGCCTGGAGGAACTCCTCCTCCCAGGCCAGCAGCCGGCGGTGCTCCTCGGCGGCCTCCTCGGGCCGGCAGAAGCTGAACATCTCGACCTTGTCGAACCAGTGCACGCGGATGATGCCGCGGGTGTCCTTGCCGTAGGAGCCGGCCTCGCGGCGGAAGCACGACGACCAGCCGGCGTACCGGCGCGGCCCGGCCGACAGGTCGAGCACCTCGTTGCTGTGCATTCCGGCCAGCGCGACCTCGGAGGTGCCCACCAGGTACAGGTCGTCGCGCTCGACCCGGTAGACCTCCTCGTCGTGCTCGCCGAGGAAGCCGGTGCCCTCCATCGCCTCGGGCCGCACCAGCGCGGGTGCGACCACGGGGGTGAACCCGGCGGCGACGGCGCGGCTGATCGCCAGCTGGGCCAGGGCGAACTCGAGCAGCGCGCCCGGGCCGGTGAGGAAGTAGAACCGGGCGCCGGAGACCTTCGCCCCGCGCTCCATGTCGATCGCGCCGAGCGCCTCGCCGATCTCGAGGTGGTCGCGCACCGGGAAGTCGTAGGCGGGCACCTCCCCGACGGTGCGGAGGGTGACGGCGTCGTCCTCCCCGCCGGGCGGGACGTCGTCGTGCACGACGTTGGCGATCCGCAGGTGCGCCTCGCGCAGCGCGGCGTCGGCCGCGCGCTGCGCCTCCTCGGCCTCCTTGACCTGCGCGGCCAGCGCCTTGGCCCGCTCCAGGACGGCGGGGCGCTCCTCCGGGGTGGCCTTCCTGACCGCCTGCGAGGCCGACTTCTGCTCGGCGCGCAGGTCGTCGGCCCGCTTGACCGCCTCGCGGCGGACGGCGTCGGCGGCGAGCAGGTCGTCGACGCGGGACTCGTCGGCTCCCCGGGCGCGCTGGCTGGCACGGACGGCGTCGGGGTGCTCGCGCGCGAGTCGCAGGTCGATCACCAGCCGAGGGTAACGAGAGCCGCCCCCGCGACGGCGCCGGTGACGTGAGCACGGCGCCCGACCGCGGTGTGGCCCGGTGGGGCGACAATCGACGCATGCGGTTCCTGCAGCGGCCCTCGCACGACCTCACCTACGCCGACGTGTTCATGGTGCCCAACCACTCCACCGTGGGCTCCCGGCTCGAGGTCGACCTGACCACGCCGGACCGCGTGGGGACGACGATCCCGGTGGTCGTGGCCAACATGACCGCCATCAGCGGCCGGCGGATGGCCGAGACCGCGGCCCGGCGCGGCGGGCTGGCCGTGATCCCGCAGGACATCCCGGTCGACGTCGTCTCCGAGGTCATCAGCTGGGTCAAGGCCCGGCACCCGGTCTACGACACCCCGATCACGCTCTCCCCCACCTCCACGGTCGGCGAGGCGCTGTCGCTGCTCACAAAGCGCGCGCACGGCATCGTCGTGGTCGTCGAGGGCGGCAGCCCGGTCGGCGTGGTCACCGACGGCGCCTGCCAGGGCGTGGACCGGTTCACCCAGCTGTCCGAGGTCATGGCCCGTGACCCGCTGACCATCCAGGCCGGCACCGACCTGCCGAAGATCTTCGACGTGCTGTCCGACGAGCGGGTCAGCGCCGCCCCGGTGGTCGAGGGCGACCGGCTGGTCGGCGTGATCACCCGCAAGGGCGCGCTGCGCTCGGCGCTCTACCAGCCGGCCACCGGCCCCGACGGACTCCTGCTCACCTCGGCCGCCGTCGGCATCAACGGCGACGTCGCGGGCAAGGCGGGCGCGCTGCTCGCCGCCGGGGTCGACGTGCTCGTCGTCGACACCGCGCACGGCCACCAGGAGAAGGCGGTCGAGGCGGTCCGCGCGGTGCGCTCGGTGGCCGGCTCCGTGCCGGTGGTGGCCGGGAACGTGGTCACCGCCGAGGGCACCCGCGACCTGGTCGAGGCCGGCGCCGACGTCGTGAAGGTCGGCGTCGGCCCCGGCGCCATGTGCACCACGCGGATGATGACCGGCGTCGGCCGGCCGCAGTTCTCCGCGGTCGAGGAGTGCGCCGCGGCCGCCCGGGCGCTGGGCAAGCACGTGTGGGCCGACGGCGGGGTGCGCCACCCGCGCGACATCGCGCTGGCGCTGGCCGCCGGCGCGGCCAACGTGATGGTCGGCTCCTGGTTCGCCGGCACCTACGAGAGCGCCGGCGACATCCACGACGACGGCAACGGCCGGCTGTACAAGGAGTCGTTCGGCATGGCCTCGGCGCGCGCGGTGAAGGCCCGGACGTCGGCGCAGAGCGGCTTCGAGCGGGCCCGGGCGGGGCTGTTCGAGGAGGGCATCAGCTCCTCGCGCATGTACCTGGACCCGGCGCGTCCCGGCGTCGAGGACCTGATCGACCAGATCGTGGCCGGGGTGCGGTCCTCCTGCACCTACGCCGGGGCCCGCACCGTCGACGAGCTGCACGAGCGCGCGGTGCTGGGGGTGCAGAGCGCGGCCGGCTACGAGGAGGGCCGGCCGCTGCCGACCAGCTGGTGAGGGCACTGCCGCGCGAGCAGTTCGAGGAGCTGGTCGCCGACGCGCTCGACGAGGTCCCGCAGGAGCTCATGCGGCTGCTGGACAACGTCGTCGTCCTCGTGGAGGACCGCAACCCCGACGAGCCGGACCTGCTCGGGCTCTACGAGGGGTTCGCGCTGACCGAGCGCGGCTGGCACTACGGCGGCGAGCTGCCCGACCGGATCATGATCTACCGCGAGGCCATCTGCGACGTCTGCGAGACCGAGGACGACGTGGTCGAGGAGGTCACGATCACCGTCGTCCACGAGATCGCCCACCACTTCGGCATCGACGACGCCCGCCTCCACGAGCTCGGCTGGGGCTAGTCGAAGGACCCGCCTGCTCCCCACCCCACGCTCCGCGCGGTGCGGGCCCCTGCGAGGAGGACCGGAGGCGTCGGCCTTCGTCGGCCTTCGTCGGCCTTCGTCGGAGCGCCGCGTAACGTGGACCGACGTGGCCGACGTCAAGGGCAATGGGCTGCCGATCAAGATGCTGCACGACCGCGTGCTGGTCTCCCTGCGCAAGGAGGACGGCGAGCGGCGCTCCACCGGCGGCATCCTGATCCCGGCCACCGCCCAGGTCGCCAAGCGGCTGGTGTGGGGCGAGGCCCGCGGGGTCGGCAGCAGCGTCCGCCAGGTGAAGGTCGGCGACCAGGTGCTGTTCTCCCCCGAGGACCAGCACGAGGTCGAGGTCCACGGCGAGGACCTGGTGATCCTCCGCGAGCGCGACGTGCACGCCGTCGCCGCCGAGCGCATCGAGGACGCCAACACCGGCCTCTACCTCTGAGGTCTCACCCCGGCTCCCCCGTGCGGGCGTGCCGGGCGACCACCTCCGTCATGTCCGTGAGGAACCGCGTGACCACCGCGATCTCCTCGTCGCTGTAGTCCCGCATCGCCTCGACCAGGTCCGCGGCCAGCCCGCCGAAGTGCTCGGCACCGGCGGCCATCGCCTGCTCGGACATCTCCAGCGACACCCGGCGCCGGTCGTCGGCGTCGCGCACCCGGCGCACGTGACCGACCCGCTCCAGCCGGTCGACCAGCGCGGTCACCGACGCCGACCGCAGGTCGACCGCCGCGCCCAGGCCTCCGGCGGTCAGCGCCTCGCCCCGCCGCGCCGCGTCCATGATCGCCACGAGCGCCCGGACGTCGGTGCGGTTGAGCCCGTGCTCGGTGGCGAACCGGGCGGTCACCGCGTCCAGCTCCACGTTCAGCCGGCGCAGCAGCAGCCCGACCTCCCGGCGCGCCGCCGTCGCCGGGTCGTTCCCCGGCCGCTCCCCCGCCCGCGACGCCATCGCCCCTCCGTCCCCGAGGTGCCCATCCTCCCGCACCCCGATATCCTCTCGATCATCGAGATGTTCGTCCATCGAAGGATGTCTGGTGCGCCGCTCCGCCCGCTGGCTGCTGCCGGCCCTCGCCGTCCTCGCCTGGCTCGCGCTGTCGGCGCCCCTCGGGCCCCTCGGCGGCCGGCTCGGCGAGGTCCAGACCAGCGACTCCGCCGACTTCCTGCCCGACAGCGCCGAGTCGACGCGGGTCTCCGAGCTGCTGCGGGAGTTCGACACGGAGCGCTCGCTGCCGGTGGTCCTGCTCTGGGAGGGCGACGACGGCCCGCTCGGCACCGCCGCCCTGGACGAGGTCACCGCCCGGGTCGGCGAGGCGGTCGCGCTGGCCGAGGAGGCCGGCGCGCTCAACGGCGAGCCGTCCCCGCCGATCCCGTCGGAGGACGGCGCGGCGGTGCAGGCGGTGCTGCCCTTCTCCCCCGACCTCGGCGAGGCGCTCGGGCCGGTCGTCGAGGACCTGCGCGCGCTGCCCGCGGTCGACGGCGCCACCGGGTACGTCACCGGCCCCGGCGCGCTGTTCAGCGACTTCGCCGAGGGGTTCTCCGGCATCGACGGTCTGCTGCTGCTCGCGGCGTTCGGCGTCGTCCTCGTGATCCTGCTGGTCGTCTACCGCAGCCCGCTGCTGCCGCTGCTGGTGATCGGCACCGCCGGCCTGGCGCTCACCGTCACGCTCGCCATCGCCTACCTGCTGGCCGACCGTGGCTGGATCGAGGTCAGCGGGCAGAGCCAGGGCATCGCCTCGATCCTCGTCGTCGGCGCGGCCACCGACTACGGCCTGCTGCTGGTGGCCCGCTACCGCGAGGAACTGCGGCGGGAGGAGTCCCGGTTCACCGCCGCGCGGGCGGCCCTGCGGCAGTCGTGGGAGCCGATCGCCGCCTCCGGGGGCACCGTCGTCCTCGGCGTGGCCTGCCTGCTCTTCTCCGACCTGGGCAGCAACCGCGGCCTGGGCCCGATCTCGGCCGTCGGGATCGGCGTCGCCGTGCTCGCCGCGCTGAGCTTCCTGCCGGCGGCGCTCGCCCTGCTCGGGCGGGCGGCGTTCTGGCCGTTCCGCCCCCGGTACGGCAGCGAGCAGGCGCACGGCCGCGGCTGGGAGCGGGTCGCCGCCGCGGTCGGCCGCCGGCCGCGGCGGGCGCTGCTGGGCAGCGTCGGCCTGCTGGTCGTGCTGGCCGCGTTCGTGCCGACCTTCGACGCCGACGGCATCCCCCTGTCCGAGGCCGTGCGGGGTGGGTCCCCGTCGGGCGAGGGCCAGGTGGCGCTGGCGCGGCACTTCGACGCGGGCGCGGCCACGCCGGCGAGCATCGTCACCCCCGCCGAGGGCTGGGAGGACGTGGCCGGGGCCGCCGCCGCGGTCGACGGCGTGGCGGCCGTGGAGCCCTGGACCGGGCAGCCGGGCCGACCGCCCGGGGAGGACGCCGCGCCGCTCGAGGTCGGCGGGCTGGTCCGGCTCGACGCCACCCTCGCCGACGCCCCGGACAGCACGGCGGCCCAGGAGACCGTGGCCGACCTGCGGGAGGCGGTGCGCGACGCGGACCCGGACGCCCTGGTCGGCGGCTCCACCGCCCAGGACCTCGACACCCAGGAGACGGCGGCGCGCGACCTCGCGGTCATCGTGCCGCTGGTGCTGCTGGTGATCACGGCCGTGCTGGCGCTGCTGCTGCGCTCGCTGGTCGCCCCGGTGCTGCTGGTCCTGACCACCGTGCTGAGCACCGCCGCCACCCTCGGCGTCGCGGCGCTGGTGTTCGACCCGCTCTTCGGCTTCCCCAGCAGCGACCCGCAGCTGCTGCTCATCGGGTTCGTGTTCCTGGTCGCGCTGGGGATCGACTACAACATCTTCCTCATGACCCGGGCCCGGGAGGAGTCGTCCCGCCACGGGGCGGCCGACGGCGTGCTGCGGGCGCTGACGGTCACCGGCGGGGTGATCACCAGCGCCGGCCTGGTGCTGGCGGCGACGTTCGGCGCGCTGACGGTGCTGCCGCTGGTGCTCCTCATCCAGCTGGGGTTCCTCGTCGGCTCCGGCGTCCTGCTCGACACCTTCGTCGTCCGCACGTTGATGGTCCCGGCCGCCGTCCGGCTGCTCGGCGACCGCGTGTGGTGGCCGGGCCGGCTCGCCCGGCGGGCCTGACCGGTCAGACGCGGCCGGCGCGCACCTCGGCCAGCCAGGCCTCGGCGTCGGTGAACGCCGCGTCGGTCGCCTCGTCGGCGACCGGCCGGTTCTCGCGGTCGTCGGCGCGCGGGTAGGAGCCGAGGAAGCGGACGCCCTCGCAGACCCGGTGCAGTGCCGCGAGCGCCTCCCCCACCCGCGCCTCGGCCACGTGCCCCTCGCAGTCGAGGGAGAACGAGTAGACCCAGCGGCGCTCGCGGGTGGGCCGCGACTCGATCCGGGTCAGGCTGATCCCGCGGACGGCGAACTCCCGCAGCACCTCCAGCAGCGCGCCCGTCCGGTCGGCCACGACCGCCACCAGCGAGGTCTTGTCGTTGCCGGTCGGCTCGGGGAGCGGCCCGGGCCGGGTGACGACGACGAAGCGGGTGACCGCGCCGCGGTGGTCGGCGATGTCCTCGGCGAGCGGCTCGAGCCCGTAGCGCTGCGCGGCGATCGGGGCGCAGACGGCGGCGTCGTACCGGCCCTCGGCCACGGCCGCGGCGGCGCCGGAGGTGGAGCTCTCCGACTGCGGCGGCAGGCCGGGCAGGTGCTCGGCCAGCCAGCGCGCGGTCTGGGCGAGGGCGTGCGGGTGGCTGGCGACCGAGCGGACCTCGGCCAGCGCCGTCCCCGGGCGCGCGGCCAGCACGAACGTCGGCTCGAGGAACACCTCGCGCGTGATCAGCAGCGGATCGCCGTCGGCCAGCCCGTCCATGGTGGCCGGCACCGAGCCCTCGATGCTGTTCTCGAACGGCACCAGCGCGGCGTCGACCTCGCCGGACCGGACGGCGGCGAGCGCGGCGGCGACCGTGGGCCGGGGCGACCGCGGGGCGGAGTCCCCGACTGCCCTGCTCAGCGCCGACTCGGCGAAGGTACCCTCGGGGCCCAGGTAGGCGAACCGCGTCGGGGACGTGCTGGTCTGCGTGCTGACGGGCATCGCGGGCATCCGACGAGGGTAGTGCGGGCGGGGTCGACGGGACGTCGGCCCCGGGGGAACCGCCTCGCCGCCGGTCGCAGCGGCCGGCCGCCAGCTCGCGGAGTGGAGGGATGCGTGACCCCCGGCACCATCCGCGTCACTGAGCGTGATCTGGATGCTGCGCTCTGGCGTCTCCTCGCCGCCAGCGACCGCGTCGACCCCGTCGTCTTCGCCCGGGAGCACGACGCCGCCGCCGAGCTGCTGGCCGCCACCACCGACCCGGCCTGGGTGGCGTGGCGGCACGCCTTCGACGCCCGCCGCGCGCTGGTCGACGCCGACGGCGAGGCCGCGGCGGCCGCCGCCGGCGCCGCCCGGACCGCGCTGGGCGGCTGCCCGCCCTCGGCGCTGACCGCGCTTACCCTCGCCTACCTCGGGCACGTCGAGGCCACCGCCGACCACGTCGACTCGGCGATGCTGCTGGCCGTCGACGCCAGCCTGCTGGCCGAGGCCTCGGGCGGGGCCCCGGGCGGGACGCCGAGCCGCGCCTCCGCCCAGGCACACGTGTGGCTGTCGCTGACCCTCGGCGCCCTCGACCTGGAGCAGCTCGCGGTGGCGCAGGCCCTGCAGGGTTCCCGGATCGCGGCCGCTCTCCCCGACCTCGGCGACCGCTGGCAGCTGCTGCGGCTGTGCGCCCAGCAGCACGTGGAGCTCGCCCAGACCCGCTGCCGCCGCGGCGAGGACGTGCGCGCCGGCGAGCTGGCCGCGGTCGCGCTGGGCTGCGCCACGGAGGCGCGCGGCCTCGACGTCGAGCCCGACCCCGCCGACCAGGACCTGCTCGACGTCGTCCAGGCCTGGGCGATGGCCTGCGCCGGCGACCTCGACGGCGCGCTCGGGCCGCTGCGGCGGGCGCACCGGCGGGTGCACCGCGACGGCGGCGTGTGGCTGCGCGGCTACACCGACCTCGCGCTGGCCCGGCTGCTGACCCGCCTGTCCCAGGAGCGGGCCGGCGGCGGGCACGCGGAGGAGGCGACCGACCTGCTGGTCGACGCGGCCGGCGCCTTCGCCGCCACGGGCGACCGCCGCCGCTACCGCCAGTGCCTGCTGGAGCTGGGCCAGGCCACCGCCGCCCAGGGCCGCCCGGCCGAGGCGCTGCACTGGCTGGAGGCCTACCGCGCCGAGGCCGGCCGGGCGCACGCGCGCAGCCGGGAGCTGTGGGCGGAGATGTTCGTCCGCCGCAGCCGGCTGCGGGAGGCCGAGCGGCAGGCCGCGGTGCTGCGCAGCTACGCCATGGAGGACCCGCTCACCGGGCTGGGCAACCGGCGCAGCGCCGAGCGCCGGCTGGGCAGCATGCCGCTGGGCGACGCGCCGCTGTCGCTGGCGGTGGTCGACGTCGACCGGTTCAAGGAGGTCAACGACGACACCTCCCACTCGCACGGCGACGAGGTGCTGCGGCGGGTGGCCGACCTGCTGCGCGAGCACTGCCGCACCGGCGACGAGGTGTACCGCTGGGCCGGCGACGAGTTCCTCGTCGTGCTGCCCGAGGCGTCCGAGAGCCAGGCGCTCATGGCGATGGAGCGGCTGCGGGCGGCCGTCGCCGCCGCCGACTGGGGCGACCTCCAGCTGCCCGAGCCGGTGACGGTCAGCATCGGGGTGGCGACCGCGCCCAGCCGCGACGCCGAGCAGGCCGCCGTCCCCTCCGGCTGGCGGTCGCTGTTCGACACCGCCGACCTGCACCTGTTCAGCGCCAAGCGCGGCGGGCGCAACCGGGTGCGCGCCCCCGGCGCCGGCGGCGGGGAGGCCGGATGAGCAGCTCCCCCCGCTGGGACTCCTGTGACGAAACGGGCGACGCCCTCGTCCCCGCTCGGCGCGCCCCCGGGACGGTGCGTGACACGCACCGGAGCGGCGTGCACAGTGCGCTCGTGCCACCGGGAGCCCTGCACCACCGGGTGACCGCTGCCCTCTCCGACTGGCGCCTGGACGACGCCGAGGAGCTGCTCGCCGACGTCGAGGGGGACCCGTCCCCCTACGCGCTGCCCGGCGAGGCCGACCCCGCCGCCAGCGCCACCCTCGGCCGCGCCTGGGCCGACACGCTGCGGGCCGAGCTGCTGGTCCGCCGGCTGCGGATGGCCGGATTCACGCTCGTCGGCGACCCCGTGGAGCCCGGGGACGGCGAGCCGGCCGCCGCGCCGCTGGACCTGCACGCCGGCGTGGCCGGCCTGCTCGACCGGGCCGACGGCGACGGCGACGCGCAGACCGGCCCGGCCTCCCGCGCCGCCCTGGCCATCGCCCTCGTGCGGTCGGCGAAGGCCGCCTTCGACGCCACCGACGACGACCTGCAGCGGGCCGCCGGCCTCGCCCGGCACGCGCGGATCGAGCTGCTCTCCCGCCGGATCGACGCCGCGATGGACGAGGCGGTCGAGGCCGCCAGCCTGCTCGACCCGGCGCTGCCGCCCTCGGCGCTGCTCGTCGACACCCTCGCCACGCTCGCCGGCGTCCTCGCCGACCTGGAGCTGATGCCGCTCGCGCTGGACTACCAGCGCCGGGCGCACGAGACCGCGCTGGCCGCCGCGGCCGCCCCGGAGGCGCTGCCGGCGGAGGACGGCCGGTCGGCGGGAGACGACGCGGTGCTGGTCGCCCGCGCCGCCACCCGGCTCGGCGAGCTGTGCGCCGAGCTCGGCGAGGGCCTGCTCGACGACGGCGTGCCCGACTCCGCGGCGCCGCACTTCGCCGAGGCCCGCCGGCTGGCCGAGGACGCCCTCGCGCTGCTGCCGCCCGAGGCCGGGGACGCCGTGGTCAGCGCGCAGGTGGTGCACGGCTGGGCCCTGGTCGGCCTGGGTGAGCACGCCGCGGCGGCCGGCCCGCTGCGCGCCGCCGTCCGGATCACCAGCGCCACCGGTGACCGCGCGCTGCTGGCCGCGGCCCTGCTCGCGCTGGGCCGGGCCCTGCGCCGGCAGGGCGACGGCCGCGGCGCCGACGACCAGCTGGCCAAGGCCCTGGCGCTGGCCACCGAGCACGGCCTCCCTCGGCTGCGCCGCGCGGCGCTGCGCGAGCTGTGCACGCTGCACGCCGAGCTGGACGACGCCGGCCGGGCGCTGCCGTACCTGCAGGCGTACCTGGCCGACGAGCTGGACCGCGTCGACGAGCGGCGCACCCGCTGGGTGGAGCTGTTCGGCCGGCGCAAGAGCCTGCTGGAGACCGAGCGCGCCGCCGGGCAGCTGCGCCGGCAGGCGTACGAGGACCCGCTCACCCACCTGCCCAACCGCCGGTACGCCGAGGCGCGGCTCGACGGCCTGCTGGCCGCCGGCGCGATGCCGGCGCTGGCCGTCGTCGACGTCGACCGGTTCAAGTCGATCAACGACGCCGTGGGTCACCCGGGCGGCGACGCCGTGCTGCGCGTCGTGGCCGACCTGCTCATCGAGGGCTGCCGCGACACCGACGAGGTGTGCCGCTGGGCCGGGGACGAGTTCGTCGTCCTGCTGCCGGAGACGACCGCCGAGCAGGCCGAGCGGGCGCTGGAGCGCATCCGCCGCGCGGTGGCCGCGCACGACTGGACGGCGGTCGGGCTGGAGCGCCCGGTCACCATCAGCGTCGGGATCGCCTCGGCCACCCGGGGCGACGACCGGCGCACGCTGTTCGCCGCGGCCGACGGCGTGCTCTACGACGCCAAGCGCAGCGGCCGCGACCGCGTCGTCCGGCTGTCGGCGGTGACCCAGCGGACCGGCGCCCCGCTCGACGCCCTGTTCGGCCCGCCCCCCGAGGCCCCGGCCGAGTCCGCCGCGCCCACCGTGCCCACCGTGCCCACCGTGCCCGCCCCGTCCGCCGCCGGACCCACGGCATCGCTGCCGGCCGCCTCGCTCCCGGTGACCGACGGGCCCACCGCGGTCTCCGGCGGGTTCGCCCCGCTGCTGCTCGAGCCCGACCCGGCCGACGTCCCGCTGGCCGGGCCGCGGCCCGAGGCGGCGGCGGTCCCCGCGCCGGGCGCGGACCGGGTCCGCGGGCGCACGCCCGAGCCCGACGTCGTCTGGGCGACGGGGCGCAGCACCGAGCAGGTGCTCGCGCTGGTCCGCGAGGCACGCCGGGAGCACCCGGACCGGCCGGCGGTCGTCGTCCGCGCGACCGCGGAGACCCTCGTCGCCCTCGCGGCCGAGCACGACGCCTACACGACCGTGGACGCCACGGCCATGTCCGCGGCGGTCGGCCCGCTGCCGGAGCCGGTGGGGCAGGTCGTCGTCCTCTCCGCCGGCGGCGGGGACGCGGCCGTCGCGGCCGAGGTCGCCTTCGCGGCGCGGGTCACCGGCACCGGCGTCGTCCGCGTCGCCGACCTCGGTGGCTCCCGGATGCACAGCGGCCTGCCCGACCCGGCCGTGCTCGCCGACGCCGACTGCCTCGTGGTCGTCGCGGGGCTGGACGCCTCCCTCGCCGGTCTGGTCGCGGCCACGACCGACGTCCCGGTCGTCGCGGTGCCCACCTCCACCGGCCAGCCGGGGTCGTTCGGCGGGTTCGGCGCGCTGCTGACCATGCTCAACTCCTCCACGCCGGGCGTGGTGGTGAGCAACATCGACAACGGCCACGCCGCCGGGGTCTTCGCGGCCCGGATAGCCAGACGTTCCTCGCGATAGCGGTGGCGGACCGGCGCCGGCGGCTCAGCGCAGGTCGGGGACGGCACCCGGCCGCGGTGCGGTCCGCGGGGAGCGCGGGACGAGGGGCACGGCGGCAAGCACCAAGACGGCGACCGCCAGCGCCCCGCCCAGCGCCCACGCGGCGAACACCAGCAGCGACGTCAGCTCGATGCCGAGCCCGGCGACCGAGGTCAGCGTCGCCCGGTAGCGGCCGGTGATCCGCTCCTGCAGCCGTGCCTCGGCCACCACGAGCACGCACAGGTAGAGGCCGTAGGCGGCGGCGACGGCGACCATCGCCGCCGGCCGGGCCCACACCGCCGCGCCGGCCAGGAGCACCGCCGCCGCGGCCAGCATCCACAGCAGCGCGGTCGCCGGCAGCCGGGCCGCCCGGCCGCCGAGGGCCGCACCCAGGGCTCCGGCCATCGCCGCCGCGAGCACCACGGTGGGCACCGCGGCGGCCGGGACACCCCAGTCCCCGGCCATCACCGGCAGGTACTCCTCCAGCGCGTCGAGCCCGCCCAGCACCGCGACGGCGACGACGACCAGCCGCAGTCCCGGCCGGCGCAGGGCCACGCCCAGCGCCCGGCGCAGCGGGACGGCGTCCTCCCCGTCGTCGGGGTCCGCGGGCGGCGCCGCGGGGAAGCGCAGCGCCAGCGCGGCCGCGGCCAGGCAGATCGCGACGCTGACCCAGCCGACCAGCTCGTACCCGCCGGCGGCGAACAGCACCGTCGCCAGCCCCGCGGTGGGCACCTGCACCAGCAGCTCGGCCGCCGTCGTCCAGCCGTGCACGCGGGGGAACTCCTCCGCCGCGCCACGGGCCGCGAGGCCGTCGTGGACGAGCGCCTCCGCGGTCCCGGAGACCAGGGCGCCGGCCACGCCCCAGAAGACGAAGCCGGCCGCGAAGGACGCCGGCGTGGGCGACGCCGTCCACAGCGCGAACGCCGCGGCCTCGAGCCCGCCGGAGAGCACGAGCGCCCCCCGCCGGGACCAGCGGTCGGCGAGCACGCCGGCGGGCACCTCGGCCAGGAAGCCGGTCACCGACCAGAGCGCGAACAGCGCCGAGACCTCGGCCTGGGTCAGCCCGGTGTCGAGGAACAGCAGCGCGTACAGCGGGTAGTACGGCACGAGCCCGGCCAGGGCGGTCCAGCCCACGGCGAGGCGGGCCAGCGGCCGGGCGGCGGCCGGCAGCGGAGCCGGGCGGGGGCGGTACGGGCGTCAACGGAACGGCATGCCCGGACGGTAGCGGCGACCTGTGACCGGGCGCACGCGGATTCCCGGGCGGCGGTCGGCTAGGGTCTCCCGAGGAGAAGGGGAGTAGCCCCCCGACCGCTGGTCGACATGCTGGCGCCGCCGCGAGGTGGCTCCCGGTCAGCGGGCCCGCGCCGGCCACGGCGTGGGTGGGCGAGACCTTCGACTGGGCAGTGGACTGCGCGCTGCCGGTCGAGGGCTGCCCGCACCCCCGCCCGGCCGTGCGCCGGGCGGAAGTGGGATCTCGTGGTGGTGCTGTCGGTCGTCGCGGCCGCGTTCGTGCTGGTGCTCCCGGTGGAGCTGCCGGACAAGACGCTGTTCGCCAGCCTGGTGCTGGCCACCCGGTTCGCTCCCCTGCCGGTGTTCGTCGGGGTGGGCGCGGCGTTCGGCCTGCAGGTGGCCATCGCGGTCACGGCCGGGTCGCTGCTCACGCTGCTGCCCGAGGCGCTGGTGAGCGGCGTCGTGGCGGTGCTGTTCCTCGTCGGCGCCGTGGTGCTGTGGCGCAGCGCGAGCAGCGGTCCCGAGGACGACGACGTCGACGCCGACACGCGGGAGGGGACCTCGTTCCTGCGCGCGGCCGCCATCTCCTTCGGCGTCCTGTTCGCCGCCGAGTGGGGTGACCTGTCCCAGCTCGCCACGGCGGGCCTGGCGGCGCGCTACGAGGAGCCGCTGTCGGTGTTCCTCGGGGCGTGGGCCGCCCTCCTGGTGGTCTCCGGGCTGGCGGTGTTCCTGGGCAAGAAGCTGGCCGACCGGCTCCCGGTCGCCCTCATCCGGCGGGTGGCAGCGGCGCTGTTCGTCGTGTTCGCCGTCCTGGCGGTGGTGGAGACCGTGCGCACGCTGGCCGCCTGACGCCCCCCTCCCGGATGAGGCGCCGCCCGCGGCCCTCAAGCCGCGGGCGCGCCGCGCCGAGACCGGACTCGAAGGTCTCGGGAGGGAGGCGGATCGTGGCGTCCACGCCAGGCGGGCCGGCACGGCCGGTCGCCCTCCTCGATGCCGTCCGCGAGGCCGAGCACGACCTCGACGGCGTCGTCCGGGTGGCCGCCGCCCTGACCGGGCTGTCGTGCGCCACCGTCAACCTCTTCGACGGCGACGTGCAGCGGCAGCTGGCCCCGCACGGCTTCCCGGGGACGACGAGCCCGCTGGCGGACTCGCTGTGCGCCGGGCTGCTCGCCGGCGGCGTCACCGTGGCCACCGCCGACGACGTGGCCACCCTGCCGCGGTTCACCGGGAGCCCCTGGGTCGACGGCCAGCTCGGCCGCGTCCGGGCGTACGCCACCGCGGCGCTCGTCCTGGACGGGCACACGGTGGGCAGCCTCTGCGTCTTCGACGAGCGGCCGCACGCCTTCACCGCCGCCGAGGCCGACCGGCTGACCGACCTGGCCGCCGTCCTGGGGGCGCTGCTGGAGCGGCGGCGGCAGGCCGACGAGCTCGCCGAGCTCGCCACCGCCAGCGAGCTCGCCCGCCAGGAGCTGGAGGTGGCGCACACCGAGCTGGCCGCCTCCACGGCCTTCACCTCCGCCCTGCTCGAGGCCCTGCCGGTCGGCATCGTGGCCGCCGACGCCTCGGGCCGGGTCAACCTCTTCAACCGGGTGAGCCGGGCCTGGCACGGCCTCGACGCCGACCCGTCGGTCGCGATGCCCGACGTCCCGGCCCGGTTCGCCGTGGTGACGCCGGGCGGCCGGCCGCTGGAGGTGTCGGAGGTCCCGCTCTTCCGCGTGCTGGCCGAGGGCCGGATCGCCGACGTCCCGATGGCCATCGCCGGCCCCGACGGGCGGCTGCGGCTGGTCGAGGTCTCCGGCGAGCCCGTGCACGCACCCGACGGCGCGCTGCTGGGCGCCGTCGTGGCCATGGCCGACGTCACCGAGCGGCGGGCGTTGGAGGAGGAGCTCCGGACCGCGGCCCTGCACGACCCGCTGACCGGGCTGCCCAACCGCACGCTGCTGCTCGACCGGGTGGCGGCGCTGCTGGTCGCGGCCGGCCGCACGGGCGAGGGGTTCGCCGTCCTCTACTGCGACCTCGACGGTTTCAAGCCGGTCAACGACGTCGCCGGCCACGCGACCGGCGACATCGTCCTGCGCAAGGCCGCGCGCCGGCTGCGCGCCGCCGTCCGGCCCGGGGACACCGTGGCGCGGATCGGCGGGGACGAGTTCGTGCTCCTGTGCCCGGGGGCCCAGGACGAGGACGCCGCCCGCGTCGTCGCCGAGCGGGTCACCGCCTCCTTCACCGAGCCGCTGTGCCTGGCCGACGCGACGAGCCACCGCGTGGGCGTGAGCGTCGGCGTCGCCCTCGGCGAGGCCGGCGACACCCCCGCCTCGCTGCTCGCCCGTGCCGACGCCGCCATGTACCGGGTGAAGGCCCTGCGCCGGATCGGGCTCGCGCCCGCGAGCGCCTGAGCGGTCACCCGGACGGGGGACGGCGGGGTCCAGACAGCGTCCCCTGTGGCCGTTGTCCTCCCTGACCACCCGGCCGTTCGAGGACGAGGACGACGTGACCGCCACCCTGCGACCGCCCGCCACCCGCTCCGAGGTGCAGCGCGCGGCCCTGCGCGAGCTCGGTGCCGGCCCGGCACCGGAGCAGGCGGAGCTGCTCGCCGTCCTCCGCCTGGCCACGACCGTGACCGGCGCCGCGCACGCCGCGGTCAACCTCCTGGACGACGAGCAGCAGGTCACCCTCCTCGCCGTCCGTGCCGAGCCGTGCAGCGTGCCGCGCGTGGCGTCGCTGTGCGCCCGGACCTCGGCCCGCCCCGGCGTGTTCTGGGGGGCAGACCTGAGCGCCGACCCCGACTACGCGGACAACCCGTTCGTCGACGGCCGGTTCGCCCGGCTGCGCTTCTTCGCCAGCGCGCCGATGCGCACCGGAGACGGCGACGTGATCGGCACCATCTGCGCCTGGGACGAGGACGTGCGGGTCCTGACCCCCGAGCAGGAGGACCGGCTGGCCGACCTCGCCGAGGTCGCGCTCGCGCTGGTCGACCGCCACCGCGCCGCGCGCGACGCCGTCGCGCTGGCCCGCGCCGCCGACGAGGCCCACGCCTTCGACCGGGCTCTGTTCGACGCCCTGTCGGTGGGTGTCATCGCCTCCGACGCCGACGGGAGGCCGACCCGGGCCAACCGCGTCGTCGCGCAGTGGGCCGGGGAGCGCTGGGACGGCGAGCAGCTGGTCGACGCACCGCTGATGGAGGACCTCTACCTGGCCGACGGCGTCACGCCGCTGGACCCCGCGCGGGCGCCGCTGGTGCGCACGGTGGCCGGCGAGCACGTGCGCGACGTCGAGCTCGTCGCCGGCCCCCCGGGCGGCCCGCGGCGGATCACCCTCGCCACCGGAGAGCCGATCCGGGACGTCGACGGCGGCGTCCTGGGCGCCGTCCTCACGATCCGGGACATCACCGAGCAGCGGGCGCTGGAGCAGCGGCTGCGCGACGCGGCGCTGCACGACCCGCTGACCGGCCTGCCGAACCGGGCCCTGGTCCTCGACCGCCTGGGGCAGGCCCTGCGCACCCAGCGCCGCGAGCACCGCCCGGCCGTGGTCGTCTACTGCGACCTCGACGGGTTCAAGGCCATCAACGACTCCGCCGGCCACGCCGCCGGGGACGCGGCGCTGCTGCACACCGCCCGGGCGCTGCGCTCGGTGGTGCGCCCGGGGGACACCGTCGGCCGCATCGGGGGCGACGAGTTCGTCGTCGTGTGCTCGGGCATCGGCACCGCACGGGACGCCGAGGACCTGGTCGCGCGCATGGGGACCGCCCTGGCCGCCGGGGACGCCGGGGTGCGGGCCAGCTGCGGCACCGCACTCTCCCGACCCACGGACACCGCCGAGTCGCTGCTCCGGCGCGCCGACGAGGCGATGTACGCGGTCAAGCGCTCCCGCCGCTCCTGCTCCTGACCCGCGCCAGGCGCGCGGCCAGCGTCTGCACCTGCGCGTCGAGGTCGGGCCAGGCGGGGTCGGGTCCGGCGGCGCGCAGGGTCACCAGGCCGTGCAGCGCCGTCCAGAGCAGGGCGGCGTCGGCGGCCGGGTCGGTGCTGTCCGAGCGCCCGGCGGCCACGCAGGCACGGACGGCGTCCACGAGCAGGCCGAACGCCTCCGTGCCGCGCACCCGGCGGGGACCGAACATCGCCCGGTAGCGGGCGGGCGCGGCCAGTCCCGCCTCCACGTACGCCCGGCAGCCGGCCACCAGCCGCTCCCCCGCGTCGTCCAGCGGGGCCACGGCCTCGGCGATCGCGGCGCGGAGCCGGTCGAAGCCCTCGTCGACGACCGCGTCGAGCAGCGCCTCCAGGTCGGCGAAGTGCCCGTACACGGCCGGTGCGCTGACGCCCGCCTCCCGCGCCACCGCGCGCAGGGTGACCGCCTCGACCGCGCCGGTCCGCTCCAGCAGGGCGGCCGCCGCCCGCACCAGCTCGCCGCGCAGCTGCCCCGCCGTCCTCGTCACGCAGGTGACTTTACAGCTGTTAAGGAGCGGGTCTACGCTCGCTTTACACCTGTTAAGTCGATGGAGGAGGACGTCGTGCCGCTCATCCCCGACCTGCCGTGGACCGCCGACCGGGACACCCTCAGCGACGGCGTCGTCCTCGTCACCCGGCTCCGGCTGCGCCGGTTCCGCGACGTGCCGGCCTTCCTGCGCACGTCGCTGGCGATCCGCCGCCAGGTGGCGCGCTCACCCGGCGCCCGGTCGCTGCAGCTGCGCGCCCAGCCGCTGGCGAAGACGTTCACCACCGTCTCGTGGTGGGACGACGACGACGCCGTGCGCGCCTTCGCCCGCGCCGAGCCGCACCGGGGCGCGATGCGGGCGTGGCACCCGCGGTTGTCGGGCTTCGACAACGTGTCGCTGCCCGGGACGGCGGGCGTGGCCCCGACCGTCGACGCCGCCGTTCCTCAGGCGCTCGGCACGGCCTGACCGGCGCGGCGGAGTCGCGGCCCGGCGTCGGCGAGGAAGCCGGCCAGCGTCCGGGGCGGCCGCCCGGTCACCCGCTCGACGGCGTCGGTCACGGTCGCGAAGCTGCCGTCGCGCACACGCTCGTACGTCACCGCGAGGAGCTCCCGGTCGAAGCCCTCGGCCCCGGCCACGGCCTCGGCGGACGCGAGCTCGCGGTGCGCCACCGGGCCGCCCACGGCACGGGACAGCAGCTCCGCGGTGCGCGGCAGCGACAGCGCCTCGGGCCCGGTCAGCTCGTACACGGCGCCGGCATGCCCGTCGTCGAGCAGCGCCCGCCCGGCCACCGCGGCGATGTCACGTGCGTCGATCCAGGCGATGCGCGCGCCGCCGCTCGCGAACGGCAGCTCCCCGCCGGCCACGGCCCGGTCCAGGCCGAAGCGCGGGTCGGTGAGGACCTGCATGAACCAGCTCGGCCGCAGGACGGTCCAGGCGTGCCGGCCGCCGCGCACCGCGCGCTCGACCCGGGGCGCCCAGCCGTCCGGCCCTGTGGAGTCCGCGTCCTGCTCGGACAGCAGCACCACGCGCGCCGCGCTCGGCAGGACCTCCAGGAGCGCGGCCACCAGCTCCGGCGCGTCCGCCCGGTCCGGGCGGACGAGGTACACGGCGTCCACGCCCTCGGTCGCCGCCGGCCAGCCGGCCGGGCGGTCCCACGAGAAGCCGGTCGGCCGCACGCCGTCGAGGTCGACCGCCGCCGGGTCGCTGCTGCCGCCGAGCACCTCGGCGCCCCGGGCGGCGAGCAGCTCCGCCAGGGGGACGCCGGTCTTGCCGCGGACACCGGTGACGAGGACACGGGTCATGGCTCTCCTCCAGATACTTGAGTCACTGAAGTACCTGGCCGATGCAAGCACCATTACCTGAGTGGGTCAACTAATCTCGGGGGATGACCGAGGGAGCGGGTGCGCTGGACCAGCAGCTGTGGGACCTCGTGTACGCCTACGACGCGGCATACGACCGCGCGGCCCAGCAGGCCGGGCTGAGCGCGGCCCAGGCCTGCCTCCTCGACAGCCTGACCGGCGGCGGCCGGGCCATGGGCGAGCTCGCCGCGGACCTGCTCTGCGACGCCTCGAACGTGACCCAGCTCGTGGCGCGGGCCGAGGCCCGCGGGTGGGTGACCCGCGCACCCGACCCGGCCGACCGGCGGGTCAAGCGGGTCTCGATCACCCCGGCGGGCCGCCGCGTGCACCGCGAGGTGCGGCAGGCCTTCGGCTTCCCCGCCGAACGCCTCGCCCGCCTGACCGACGGCGAGCGGCGCCAGCTCTCCGGGCTGCTCGCCAAGCTGCTGGCGGCCGACCTCCCCGCCGATCCCGCTTGACCCTGACGCGACGTCAGGCCGTGCACTGGGCGCGTCACAGAGAGGAGGACCCGTGAACGTGGGAGAGGTCGCGGCCCTGACCGGGGTCACGGTGCGCACGCTGCACCACTACGACCGGATCGGGCTGCTGTCGCCGTCCGGGCGCAGCGCGGCCGGGTACCGGCGGTACTCGGCGGCCGACCTCGACCGGCTCCACCAGGTGCTGGTCTACCGCGAGCTCGGGTTCGGCCTCGAGGAGGTCGCGACCCTGCTGGACGACCCCGACGCCGACCCCCTGGAGCACCTGCGCCGGCAGCACCGGCTGCTCCTGGACCGGCTCGAGGCCGACCGGCAGCTCCTCGCGGCCGTCGAGAAGGAGATGGAGGCACGGCAGATGGGGATCTCCCTGACCCCCGAGGAGCGGTTCGAGGTCTTCGGCGAGCACGACCCGGCGCAGTACGAGGCCGAGGTGCAGGAGCGCTGGGGCGAGACCGACGCCTACCGGCAGTCGCGGGAGCGCAGCCGCGGCTACACCAAGGGGGACTGGCTGCGGATCAAGGCCGAGGGCGAGGACCTGATGGGGCGGATGGCCGACGCGCTGCGCGGCGGCGTCGCGCCCGACTCGCCGCCGGCGATGGACCTCGCCGAGGAGCACCGGCAGCAGATCGCGCGCAACTTCTACGACTGCCCGCCGGAGATGCACGCCGGCCTGGGCCGGATGTACGTCGAGGACGAGCGGTTCACCGCCACCTACGAGGCGGTCGCCCCCGGCCTCGCGCAGTGGGTGAGCACCGCCGTCCAGGCCAACGCCGCCCGCCAGGGGAGCTGATCCCCCTCGACGAGATCTGCACACTCGTCGCCATGAGCGCCTGGTGGTGACGAGTGTGCAGATCTCGCGGGATCAGACGCGGATGAGCAGCTCCCCGTGCAGCATGCCCAGCCAGCCGTCGTCGGCCGCGGCCCAGCGCCGCCACGCCGCGGCGACCTCCTGCAGCTCCTCGCGGGTGGCCAGCCGGTAGGCCACCGCCTGCTCGGCGAAGGCCGACGCCGTGGCCCGGCCGGCCCACGAGGTGCCCCACCACTCGCGCTCGGCGGGGGTCGCGTAGCACCAGGACGACGTCGTGGCGACGACGTCGCGCAGCCCCGCCGCGTGCGCCCACGACAGCAGCCGGCGACCGGCGTCGGGCTCGGCGTCGTTGGCCCGGGCCACGCGCCGGTACAGGTCCAGCCAGCGGTCGAGCCCCTCGTCCAGCGGGAACCACGTCGTGGCGGAGTAGTCGACGTCCCGGACCGCGACGATCCCGCCCGGCCGGCAGACCCGCGCCAGCTCGCGCAGCGCCGCGACCGGGTCGGTCAGGTGCTGGAGCACCTGGTGGGCGTGGACGACGTCGTAGGACGCGTCGGCCGCCTCGAGCGCGTAGGCGTCACCGACGGCGAAGGTGACGGCGACGCCCTCCCGCGCGGCCAGCTCGCGGGCCTCGTCCAGCGGGTCGGCGGAGACATCCAGGCCGACGACGCGCCCGGGCGCCACCCGCCGGGCCAGGTCGACGGTGATCGTGCCGGGCCCGCACCCCACGTCGAGCAGGTCGAAGCCGGGTCGCAGGTGCGGGAGCAGGTAGCCGGCGGAGTTCTCCGCGGTGCGCCACCGGTGCGACTGCAGGACCGGCTCGGCGTGCCCGTGCGTGTAGGTGTCCATGCCGCCGATCATGGACCCGGCATCCCACAGAACGGAACAGCCTTCCCACACGATGAGACGCCGCCGTCCTCCCTCGCCACAGCGCGTCCTCCCTCACGGTGTGCGGTGAGGGAGGAGGCGCCATGATCAGGACACCTGATCGTGGCCGCGGTCACTCGGCGAGGACGGCCTCGGCGGCGGCGACCGCGCGCGCCCGGTCGGCGGGCACCAGGCCGATGCGGGTACGCCGGTCCAGCAGGTCGGCGACGGTGCGCGCCCCCTCCGCGCGGACGGCGAAGCGCAGCTCCCCCACCGTCTCCGGGCGGCCCTCCACCACCGGCTCGGCCCCCAGCGCCGCGACCGCCGGCGCCTCCGTGCCGTACCGCGCGACCAGCCGGGCCGGGGCCTCGACCCGGACCAGCGCCGGCCGGGGCGCGGCCCCCAGCAGCGGCAGTCGCGCCGTGACCGACCGACGGGCGCCGCGCCCCAGCCGCCCGGCGACCGCGTCCACCGTCTCCTCGGCCATCGCCCGGTAGGTGGTCAGCTTCCCGCCGACGACCGTGAGCACGTCCCCCTCCCACGAGAGGAGGTGCTTGCGGGAGAGGTCGGCGGTCGCGTCGCCCGGCCCGGCGCCCGCCGAGGCCGGCAGGACCAGCGGCCGCAGCCCGGCGTAGGAGCCGACGACGTCGTCACGGGTCAGCGGCTCGGCGAGCACGCGGTTGACCGTCTCCAGCAGCTGCGCCACCTCGGCGTCGGAGGGTTCCGGGTCGTCGTCCGGTACCGGCCCGGCCACCGGCTCGTCGGTCAGGCCGAGGTACACCAGCCCGTCCGGCTGCGGCAGCGCGAAGACGTAGCGGGAGCGCGACCCGGGCAGCGGCACCGTCAGCGCCGCGGACGGCGAGCCCAGCCGCTCCGCGCGCACGACCAGGTGCGACCCCCGCGAGGGCACCAGGCGGACGCCGGGCGCCAGCCGCTGCGCCCACACCCCTGCCGCGTTGACCACGACACCGGCGCGCAGCTCGAACGGCGCCCCGTCGTCCGGCGTCACGTGCACGGTCCGGCCGGACACCCCGGTCACCGCCGCACCGGTCACCACCCGCGCGCCGAGCGCGGCCGCCGTCCGGGCCAGGCCGACGACGAGCCGGGCGTCGTCGGCCAGCTGCCCGTCCCAGAAGACGACGCCGCCGCGACCGGCGCGCACCGCCGGCGTCGCGCGCGCCACCTCCGCCGGGCCGACCCGGGCGGTGGACGGCAGCGACCGCCGCCCGCCCGGCACGGACACGCGCACCGCGTCGCCCAGGCGGCCACCGGCCCCGGCCAGGGCCGTGACGTCCCGTCCGGCGACGTCGGGCACCAGGAACGGCAGCGGCCGGACCAGGTGCGGGGCGGTCGCGCCCATGAGGACGGCGCGCTCGCGGGCCGACTCCCGGGCCAGGCCGATCTCGCCGTGCGCGAGGTAGCGCAGGCCCCCGTGGACCAGCTTGGACGACCAGCGGCTGGTGCCGGAGGCGAGGTCGGCCCGCTCCAGCAGGGCCACCGACAGGCCCCGCGCGGCGGCGTCCAGGGCCACCCCGGCGCCGGTCACGCCGCCGCCGACGACGACCACGTCGACCGCTCCGCCGGCGAGGACCTGCAGGTCAGCGGCGCGCCGGGCGGCGGTCAGCGCGCCGGGGACGAGGGCGTTCCGGGGCACCGGCAGACTGTAGCCGTGCCCGAGCAGCCGGAACTGACGATCCAGGGATGGGGCCCGGGGGGCTCCCGCGTCGCCACCGTCGAGGCCGGCCCCGGAGAGGCGGCGGAGGGCTCGCTCGAGCTCGCCCGCGACCCGGACCTGCCCCGCGCGGCCCGCCGGCACCTCGCCCGCGAGCTGAGCTGGACGCCGCGGCCGACGCCGGGGGTCCGGGTGGCCGACATCCGGCTCGCGCCCAGCCGGCTGCCCGAGGCCGCGCGCGCGGCGCTGGTCGCGCTGCTCGGCGAGGAGAACGTGGCCACCGACCGGGAGTCGCGGCTGCGCCGCACGGGCGGGAAGAGCTACCTGGACCTGCTGCGCCGGCGCGAGGGCGACGCCTCCGACGCGCCCGACGCCGTCCTCACCCCCGGCGACACCGCCGAGACCGCGGCGGTGCTGGCGGCGTGCGCGGAGCACGGCGTGGTCGTCGTCCCGTTCGGGGGCGGCACCAGCGTGGTCGGCGGCCTGTCCGGGATGGACCCCGACGACCGCCCCGCGGTCGCGCTCGACCTGCGCCGGATGGCCTCGATCGCCGAGGTCGACGTCCCCTCCTCGCTGGTGACCGTCGGTCCCGGCATGCGCGGGCCGGCGCTGGAGGAGGCGCTCGCGCCGCAGGGCCTGACGCTCGGCCACCTGCCGCAGAGCTGGGAGTTCGCCACCCTCGGCGGTTACGCCGCGACCCGCTCCGCCGGGCAAGCCTCGACGGGCGTCGGCCGGTTCGACGACCTCGTGGCCGGGCTGACCCTGGCCACGCCGACCGGCGTGCTGGAGCTGGGGCACCCGCCGGCCAGCGCCGCCGGCCCCGACCTGCTCGGCCTGGCGCTCGGCTCCGAGGGGGCGCTGGGGGTGATCACCGAGCTGCGGCTGCGGGTGCGCCCGAAGCCGCGGGCCACGCGGTACGAGGGCTGGTCGTTCCGCAGCTGGGCGGCGGGTCTCGCGGGGCTCCAGCGGCTGGCGCGCCACGACCTGCTGCCCGACGTCGTCCGGCTCTCCGACCCCGACGAGACGCGGGCCAACCTGCTCATGGCCTCCGGGACCGGCGCCCGCGCGCTCCGCACCACGCTGCGGGCCCGCCGGCACGGCGAGGGCTGCCTGCTCGTGGTCGGGTGGGAGGGGCTGCCCTCGCTGGTGCGCGCCCGCCGGAGGGCGGCGGCGTCGGTGCTGCGCGAGGGCGGCGCCATCCGGGTCGGCCGGCAGGTCGGCGAGTCGTGGCGGAAGCACCGGTTCGAGGCGCCCTACCTGCGCGACCGGCTGATGGACTCGGGGCTGCTGGTCGAGACCCTCGAGACGGCGGCGACCTGGGCCGCGCTGCCCACGGTGTACGACTCGGTGCGGCGGGCCCTGGGCCGGTCGCTGACCCGGGGCGGGCGCCGTCCGCTGGTCATGAGCCACGTGTCGCACGGCTACCCGACCGGCGCCTCGCTGTACGTCACGGTGCTCGCCGACCGGGACGACGACCTGCCGATCCAGCAGTGGCTGGCCGCCAAGCGCGCGGCCACCGACGCGCTGCTGGCCGCCGGGGGCACGCTGACCCACCACCACGCCGTCGGCGCCGACCACCGCCCCTGGCTGGAGCGCGAGGTCGGGCCGCTCGGCGTGGAGGTGCTGCGGGCGGTCAAGCAGCGGCTGGACCCCACGGGCATCTGCAACCCCGGCGTCCTGCTGCCCGACTAGGACCTGCTTCCCGGCCGCCTCTCGGCACCCGCCGGTCGGCCCCCTCCCGGGGCCCGCCCCGAGCGTGCGAGGGGTGGGGAGGAGGGGGTCCTTCGTCAGCGGGCGCGGGCACGGAGCGCGTGGCCGTGGGAGAACACGTCGTCCGGGTCGACCGCCCGCTTGACCGCGAGCAGCCGCTCGGCGTCGGCCGGGTCGTAGGCCGCGAGGACCTCCTCGGGCCCGGAGACGTCGCCCAGGAAGTTGACCATGCAGCCCGGCGCGGCCCACGGCCGCAGCGCCTCGAGAACGCCCCGGCCCACCTGCGGCAGCACCTCGGCGAGCTCCGGCACCATCGGGCCGAGCACCAGCACCGACCACGCGCCGGACCGCCCCGCGACGGCGTTCGGGACGGCGGCCGGCCGCGACAGCGCCCCACCGAGCTGGCGGATCTCGGCCATCACCAGCGGCACGGGCACGTCGGGCCCGGCGGCGGCGAGGAAGGCGTCGACCGTCTCCTCGGTGAGCTCGGCGAGCAGCATGCCCTTCTCCCAGCCGGGCATCGGGTCGCGCGGGTCCATGTGGACGGCGTCCATCTCGGTGGTGAGCAGCGGGGTGATCGCGCCCAGGACGATCCGGCCGGCCGCCTTCATCGGCTCGACCAGGCGCTCGCCCTCGGCCGGGTCGTCGCCGGAGTAGGCGTAGCGCAGGTGCACCACCGTCTGGCCCTGCAGCGGCGGCGGGAGGTCGGGCAGCGGGGGCAGCCGCAGCACGGCGACCGAGCTGGCCACGGTCTCGGGCAGGGTCGGCGCCCACTCCCGGTAGGCGTGCAGGACGGCGGCGGCGTCCTCGGCGGCGAAGAAGATGCCGCCGCCGACGACCGAGCGCACCGGTACCAGCCCGATCTCGATGGCGGTGACGACGCCGAAGGCGCCCTTGCCGCCGCGGACCGCCCAGAAGAGCTCCGGCTCGGTGGTCGCGTCGACGCGGCGCAGCGCCCCGTCGGCGGTGACGATCTCGACGGCCTGCACGTGGTCAGCGGCGAAGCCGAACCGCCGGCCGAGCGAGCCGTGCCCGCCGCCGAGGGTGTAGCCGACGACGCCGACGTCCGACGACGACCCGCACAGGCCGGTCAGCCCGTGCTCGGCGGCGGCCTCCAGCACGGTCGACCAGCGGACGCCGGCCTGCACGCGGGCGGTGCGGCGCTGCGGGTCGACGACGACGCCCTGCATGCGGCGGGTCGTGATCATCACCGCGCCGGCGGCGTTGCGCACGGGGCCGTGACCGGTGGCCTGGACGGCGACCGGCAGGTCGTGGGCGACGGCGAACCGCACCGCCGCGACGACGTCCGCGGCGCAGGTCGCGCCGACGGCGAGGGCCGGCGTGTGCTGGACGGCGACGTTCCACGCGGCGACCTCGGCGGCCAGCCCGTCGTCCCCGGCGGCGTAGACGGGGCCGTGCACGCGGGCGCGCAGCCCGTCGACGTCGGCGGCGGGGAGCGCCGGGGCCAGGGTGGCGAGCGCGGTCTCGTCGAGCAGGGACTGGGGGTCCTGGGTCAGACTCATGGGAGGGGTCCTCGGGGGCGTCGGGAACTGGGGCCGGCGCAGACCCTCGCGGGCCCGCCTTGACCGGCACTTGGCCCGGACTTGACCCCGACTTGGACGCGACTTGGGCCTCCCGCGCGCGGAAGCCTCCCGATCCGGGCGCGCGCCTGCGAGTATCCCGCGTCGTGCACTACCGCGTCCTCGGACCGCTCGAGGTCACGGCTCCCGACGGTCGGCCGCTGGACGTCGGCGGCGCCAAGCCCCGCGCGCTCCTCACCCTGCTGCTCTCCGAGCCCGGCCGGGCCGTCGGCCTCGACCGGATCATCGCCACGCTCTGGGGCGACGAGCCGCCGCCGACCGTCACCGGCACGCTGCAGGCCTACGTGTCGCACCTGCGCCGCGTGCTCGAGCCCAACCGCGGGCCGCGCAAGCCCCCCGAGGTGCTGCTCACCCGCGCGCCGGGCTACCTGATCCAGGTCGGCGCCGACGAGCTGGACAGCCTGCGCTTCGCGCACCTGGTCGAGGAGGGCGACCGCGCCGTCGAGGCCGGGGACGCCGTCCGCGGGGGGACGCTGCTCGACCAGGCGCTCGAGCTGTGGCGGGGCGAGCCGCTGGCCGAGCTCGGCGACCAGCCCTCGGCCGCCACCGACCGGCTGCGGCTGACCGAGCTGTACGTGCGCGCCCGCGAGCGCCGCTGCGACGCGCTGCTCGCGTCGGGCCGGCCCGAGGCGGCGGTGCCCGACCTGCAGCGCCTGGTCGCCGAGCACCCGCTGCGCGAGCGGCTGTGGGCGCGCCTGGTCACCGCCCTGTACGCCGCCGACCGGCAGGCCGACGCCCTCGACGCGCTGCGCCGCTGCGCCGAGCTGCTGCGCGAGGAGCTGGGCATCGACCCCGGCCCGGAGCTGCGCGACCTCGAGCAGGCGGTGCTGCGGCAGGACCCCAGGCTCACCGAGCGGGTGCCGCGACCCCAGCTCGCCGTCGTCCCGTCCCCCGCGGCCGCCGCGCCGCTGCCGCTGCCCGGCGCGGAGTCGCTGGTCGGGCGCGCCATCGAGCTGGCGCAGCTGCGGGTCGCGCTGGACCTGGCCGCCGGCGGGCGGCCCGCCGTCGTCGTCGTGGGCGGCGAGGCCGGGATCGGCAAGACCCGGCTGGCCGAGGCGGCCGCCGAGGTGGCCCGGTCGGCCGGCTGGGCCGTCGCCTGGAGCCGGTGCGCCGACGACGCCGGCGCCCCCGCGCTGTGGCCGTGGACCCAGGTGCTCGAGGCGCTGGGGCAGGAGCGGCTGGCCCCGATGGCCGAGGAGGACCCCGACGCCGCCCGGTTCCGGCTGTTCGAGGACCTGCGCACCCGCCTGTCGGCCGCCGCGTCCCGGCAGCCGCTGCTCGTCGTCCTCGACGACCTGCAGGGCGCCGACACCACGTCGGTGCAGCTGCTGTCGCTGGTGGCCCGGCACCTGCCGCGGCTGGCGCTGCTGGTGCTGGTCACCGTCCGCGACGTCGGCGAGGAGCTGCCCGCGCCGGTCGCCGACTGCCTGGCCCGCCTGGGCCGCGAGCCGGTGGCCAGCCGGCTGCGGCTCGAGGGGCTGGACACCGACGAGGTGGCGGCGCTGCTGGCGGCGCAGCTGGGGTCGGCCGGGGACGCCGCGCTGGCCGAGACGGTGCACGACCGCACCGCCGGCAACCCGTTCTTCGTCGTCGAGCTGACCCGCTGGATGGCCGGCGCCCAGGACCTCGACCGGGTGCCGGTGCCGCCCTCGGTCGGCGCGGTGCTGCGGACGCGGCTCGAGCGCCTGCCGCAGGGCACCCGTGGCGTCCTGGAGCTCGCCGCCCTCGCCGGCCGGGAGGTGACCCTGGACCTGCTGGAGGCGGCGGGCACCCCCGCCGACGAGGCGCTGGACGCGCTGGACTCCGCGATGGCGCTGGGCCTGGTCGTGCAGGGCGAGAGCGCGTGGAGCTGGCGCTTCGCCCACGCCCTGGTGCAGGAGGTGCTCGCCGGCGACCTCGGCGTGCTGCGCCGGGCGCGGCTGCACGCCCGGCTCGGCGCCGCGCTGGAGCAGCGGCTGGCCGGCGGCGCCCGCGAGGACACGCTGCTGGAGCGGCTGGCGCACCACTTCGTCGAGGCCGTGCCGGTGGCCGGGCCCGGGCCGGCGCGCCGCTGGTCGACGGCGGCGGCCGAGGCGGCCCGCGCCCGGCTGGCCCACGGCGAGGCGGCGGCGCACACCCGGCGCGCGCTGGGCCTCATCGACCCGGCCGAGCCCGACGCGGCGCGCACCCGGCACGACCTGCTCACCGCCCTCGGCGACGACCTGCTGCGCAGCGGCGAGCGGACCGAGGCCCGCGAGGTGGTGGCCGAGGCGATCGCCGTCGCCCGCGAGCTGGGCGACCGGCGGTGCCTGCTGGAGGCGGCGTCGGTGTGGGGCTCGCCCACGCTGTGGAACTGGCGGCCGCACGGCGTCGTCGACCACGAGATGGTCGCGCTGCTGGAGGACCTGCTCGAGCACCGCGACGAGTTGGGTGGGCTGGGGGACGGCACGGCCTCCGACGCCGACCGCGACCGGCTGGCCGCCCGGCTGCTGGGCACCCTCGGCGTCGAACTGGCGTTCAGCGAGGACCTGCAGCGCGGCCCGCGCTACGCCGAGCAGGCCGTCGAGCTGGCCCGCGGGGTGGGCGACCCGGAGCTGCTCGGGCGGGCGCTGAACAACTTCTCCCTGGCGGTGTGGGGCCGGCCGGGGGCGGCGGAGCAGCGGCTGGCGGCCACCGACGAGGCGCTCGCGCTCGCCGGGCGCGGGCTGCCCCGGCGCACGGAGTTCTTCGCCCGCCTGCACCGGGCCGCGATCCGGCTGCACCTGGCCGACCGGCGCGGCTTCGAGGACGACCTGGACGCCGCCCGCCGGCTGTCGATCTCGCTGTCGGGCCCGGAGGTCCGTCCGCACGTGCTGTGGCAGCAGGCCGGCGCGGCGTGGCTGCGCGGCGACGCCGTCCGCGCCGA
Source organism: Blastococcus sp. SYSU D00813 (assembly GCF_054050735.1). Lineage (NCBI taxonomy): Bacteria > Bacillati > Actinomycetota > Actinomycetes > Geodermatophilales > Geodermatophilaceae > Blastococcus > Blastococcus sp. SYSU D00813. The sequence continues at coordinate 22,085 of NZ_JBJGZX010000013.1, read as the reverse complement.
GGAGCTGACCACCGAGGCGTACGAGCTGTACCGGCGGGTCACCCCGCACGCGCGGCACGCCTTCGCCGCCCACCAGTTCACGCTGCGCCGGGGTGACGCCCGGCTGCCCGAGGCGATCGACCTGCTGGTCGAGACCGGCGACGAGGGCAACCCGCTGCTGCAGCTGATGGCCGTGCTGGCCGCGGCGGAGTCCGGGGACCTGACCGAGGCGCGCCGGCTGCGCCGCCGCTGGGGCCGGACGCAGGTGCGCGACTGGGCCAGCGACGTCGCGGTGCTGCTGGAGGCCGAGACGGCGCTGCTGCTCGGCGACGAGCCGGAGGTCGAGGTCGCCGTCGTGCAGCTGCTGCCGTTCCGCGGCCGGCAGGCGGTGCTCGGGACGCCGTCGTTCAGCCTCGGCGCCTACGACGAGCTGCTGGGCCGCGTCGCCGAGCACCAGGGCGACACCGTCGCCGCCCGCGAGTGGTGGCAGGCCGCCCGGCGGCAGGGTCAGGCCGTCGGCTCCCCGCACCAGGTCGCGCTCGCCGAGGCGCACCTGGCGCGGGTGCCGGAGTCGGCGGCCCGGCGCCCGGCCCGCCGTCGCCGCCCGGCCGCCGAGTCGGCCTAGAGCGTGGTGGCCCGGCCGCCGTCCACGGGGATGACGGCGCCGGTCACGTACGCGCCGGCCCGGCTGGAGAGGTAGACGACGACGCCGGCCATGTCGTCGGGCCGGCCGATGCGCTTGAGCGGGGCGGAGGCGGCGATCTCGTCGCCGTGCGCGGCCAGCGTGGCGGCCATCATCTTCGACTCGAACGGCCCCGGGGCCACGGCGTTGACCGTGATCCCGCGCGGGCCGAGCTCCTTGGCCAGCACCCGGGTCAGCTGGTGGACGCCGGCCTTGCTCGCCGAGTACGAGTAGGTGGGCAGCGCGGGCACGTGCAGGCCGTCGATGCTGCCGACGTTGACCACCCGCGCCGGGTCGTCGGGGGTGGCCGCGGCCTCGAGCAGCGGCGTGAACGCGCGGGTGAGGAAGAACGGCGCCTTGAGGTTCAGGTCGAGCACCTTGTCCCACGCGGAGGCGGGGAACTCCTCGTAGGGCGCTCCCCAGGTGGCGCCGGCGTTGTTGACCAGCACGTGCAGCCGGTCGGTGCGCCGGCCGACCTCCTCGGCCAGCCGCCGGCACTCGGCCTCGGTGGACACGTCGGCCGGGATGGACTCCACCTGCCCGAACTGCGCCAGCTCGGCGGCCGCCGCCTCGCCGGCGTCGGCCTTGCGCGAGCTGATGAAGACCGAGGCGCCGGCCTGCAGCAGCCCGCGGGCCATCATCATCCCGATGCCGCGGGTGCCGCCGGTGACGACGGCGACCTTCCCGGTCAGGTCGAACAGGTCCACGCCGTACCTCCGCATCCCCGGGGGGACCTCGGTGTCCCCCGGCCGGACGACGCTACCGAGCGCCCGCGGCGCGCCGGTGACAGCCTCGGGAGGTGATGGAGGACCCGACCGCCCCCGACCCCTCGCAGACCCGCGGTGGGCCCCTGCGGCGGGGCCTGGGCGTGACCAGCGAGGTCGGCCCGCTGCGCACCGTCCTGCTGCACCGGCCCGGCGCCGAGCTGCGCCGGCTGACCCCGCGCAACAACGACGAGCTGCTGTTCGACGGCGTCCCCTGGCTGGCGCGGGCGCAGGAGGAGCACGACGCCTTCGCCGCCGAGCTGACCGCGCGCGGCGTGGAGGTGCTGTACGTCGACCGGCTGCTGGCCGAGGTGCTCGACCTGCCCGCGGCGCGGGCGGAGCTGGTCGACGCGGCCGTCGACGACCCGCGGCTGGGGGCGACGCTGCGCCGCACCGCGGCCGCGCACCTGTCGGACCTGCCGGCCACCGAGCTGGCGGCGACGCTGATCGCCGGGCTCGCGCACGACGAGCTGCCCGGCGCGCGCGGCCTGGGCTGGGAGCTGATGGGGCGGGGCGGGTTCGTCGTCCCGCCGCTGCCGAACCTGCTGTTCACGCGGGACTCGTCGGTGTGGGTCGGCGGTCAGGTGGCGGTCACCTCGCTGGCCATGCCGGCCCGGCGGCGGGAGACGACGATCACCGGCGCGCTGTACGCCCACCACCCGCGCTTCGCCGGCGTCGACCGGCTCTACGACCCGTCGCTGGAGCACCTCGAGGGCGGCGACGTCCTGCTGCTGGCACCCGGGGTGGTCGCCGTCGGCGTCGGCGAGCGGACGACGGCGGGTGGGGCCGAGCGGCTGGCCCGCCGGGTGTTCGCCCGCGGGCTGGCGCACACGGTGCTGGCCGTCCCGATCACGCAGCAGCGGGCGACGATGCACCTGGACACGATCGCCACGATGGTCGACGCCGACACGATGGTCATGTACCCCGCGGTGGCCGACACGCTGGTGGCCTGGACCGTCACCGCCGACGAGCCGGGGCGGGGTGAGGCCGGGGGCATCGACGCCGACACCACCGACCTCGCCGTCCGCGGGCCGGAGCCGTTCCTGACCGCCGCCGCCCGCGCGATGGGCATCGACCGGCTGCGGGTCATCGACACGGGGCTCGACCCGGTCACCGCCGAGCGGGAGCAGTGGGACGACGGCAACAACACCCTGGCGCTGGCGCCGCGGCTGGCCGTGGCCTACGAGCGGAACACCGTCACCAACGCCGCGCTGGAGGCGGCGGGGGTCGAGGTGGTCCGGATAGCAGGGGCGGAGCTGGGCAGCGGACGCGGCGGACCGCGGTGCATGTCCTGCCCGGTGGCGCGGGATCCGATCACCTGACCCGGACCGCTCCGTCACGGTGCGTGGCGGCGCGCAGTAATGGCGAACCGGCGCGTGACCTCCGCCTCTGCCGCTCGTAGGACAGCGCGCCAACCGGTGCCGACTCCTCGGGGGAACCGTGTCCCGCAAGTCCCGTCTGCTGCTCGCACCCGCCGCAGCGCTCGCCCTCCTCGTCGTCGCGCCGGGCACGGCCGCCGCGGACCCGTCGCTGCCCGGCCCCCTGGGCGGCGCGCTGGAGGAGCTCACCCGCCCGTTGACCGAGCTGGCCCCGAGCGGGTCCACCGAGCCGGGGACGACCCCGGCACAGCCGCCCACCGGTTCGCAGCCGGCGCTCCCCGGGCCCCTCGCCGAGCTCTCCGGCGCGATCCCCGGCGCCGGCGCGATCCCCGGGACCGGTGGCGGGACCGGCACCGACGGCGGCACCGGGACCGGCGGCGGCACCGGTGCCGACCAGCCGCCTGCCGGACCGGCGGCGGCCCCCGAGGACGACGGGCCCGCCCCCAACCCGGTCGCCGGCCTCTGCGACCAGCTCCGCGACGGGCTGGGCGCGCTGAACCCCCAGCTGGCCACCGGGTTCGACCAGCTCTGCGAGGCGGCCGAGGCCGACCCCACCGCGGCGATCCAGGACCTGCTGGAGCAGCTTCTGGCAGCGCTGCCGACGAGCCTCGAGGAGGGCTGCGACTCGCTCATCGGCCTGATCGAGCAGGGCGGCGCGGCCCTGGGCGTGGACGCGGCGCCGCTGGTCGGCCTGGTCGAGCAGCTGTGCGCGCTGATCCCAGGCCCGGCGCCGGAGCAGCCCCGGCCCGAGCAGCCGCAGCACCCGCAGCCGGCGCACCCCGTCGTCCACCCGCAGCAGCAGCCGCAGCCGGCCGTCGTCCCGGTCGCCGGCGGCGGTCCGACCGGCGGGGGCGGCCAGCTCGCCTACACCGGCGTGGACCCCGAGCCCTACCTGTTCGGCGGGGTGGCCGCGCTGGGCCTGGGCGCCGGGCTGCAGGTCCTGGGCCGCCGCCGCGAGGCCTGAGGCGCGAGCGCTCCGCTGCGCTCCGTCAGTGCCCGGCGGGGGTGGGCACTGGCGGAGCCGACCGGCTCAGGACCCGAGCAGGACCACCGGGACGGCGACGAGCGCCCCGAGGACGGCGAGCCGCACGACCAGCCGGCCGAGGGTCAGCCAGCCACCCGGGAGGGGCCGGCGGAACGTGCGGCCCGGGGGCGGCGCACCCAGCAGCGGGGCGAGCCAGCGCAGCGTCCGCGTCGCGTTCTCCCGCTCCGAGTCCAGCGTCGAGGACCACAGGCCCAGCAGCAGCCACAGCCCGTAGACGACGAGGAACGGCAGCAGGATCAGGCCGATCACCGCGCTGACCGGGTCGTCGCCCAGGTTCCAGGTGCCCGTGTCGCCGCCGCCGTCGTGGCTGGCGCTCGACCGGCCGGTCAGCCGGTACAGCCGGTCGCCGTGCCACAGGTGCAGGCCCCGCCCACTGCGCGAGGAGGCGGCGCTGTGGAACTCACCCGGCCAGCCCTCGGCGACCACGCGCTCGGCACGGAACAGCGGCGTCCGCACGAGCTGCAGCCGGCCGCCGGCCATGCGCAGGACCACCCGCCGGCGGCCGATGCCCAGCGGCGTGAAGCGCCGCACCCAGCGCAGTGGCGGCGACACCGCCTCGGGCCCCTCGTACGGCGGGAGTGACTCGCGGAGTCGCGCCTCCAGGCGTCGCTGCGCGCGCGGGGAGAGCTCCTGCTGCTGTGCCACGGCGCGGCAACGTAGAGCACCCGCCCCGACGCCGGAAGCACCTCGCGCGCGCCTGAGTTCAAGTGGCGCCTTGGGAAAGCATGTGCTTGAATACCGACATGCCGGCGGCCGTGGACGACGAGCAGCTCGACGCGATGTTCGCCGCGCTCGCCGACCGCACCCGCCGCGGCATCGTGGCCCGCCTGAGCCAGGGGGAGGCCACGGTCTCCGAGCTCGCCGCCCCGTACCCGATGACCGTCCAGGCCGTGTCGCAGCACATCGGGGTGCTCGAGCGGTGCGGCCTGGTCAGCCGCGGCCGGCACCGGCAGACCCGCCCCGTGCGGCTCGAGCCGCAGGCTCTGGAGGCGGCCGTGTCGTGGATCGAGGAGAGCCGACGCACCTGGGCCGAGCGGATGGACCGCCTGGAGACGCACCTGACCCGCCTGCAGGACGGCCGGCCGTGACCGCCGCCGACGAGCTCACCTACCGGCGCGTGTTCCGCGCGCCGCGCGAGCTGGTGTGGCGGTGCCTGACCGAGCCCGCGGAGCTCGCGCGGTTCTGGGGCCCCAGCGGCGTGACCACCCCGCTCGACGGCATCGTCGTCGAGCTCCGCCCCGGTGGCCGGTTCGAGACCCTGATGGTCGGGGACGCCGGCAGCCACCGGATGGTCGCCACCTTCACCCAGGTCGTCCCGCCCGAACGCCTCGCCTGGGTCGAGACGGCCAGCGGGGTGCACACCACCGGCACCCTCACCGACCTCGGCGCCGACGGCACCGAGGTCGTCATCCACCAGCGGCGCGTGCCCGAGGCGATGCGCACACCGGAGGCCCGCGCCGGCTTCGTCACGTCCCTCGACGAGCTCGAGCACCACCTCGCCCGCCTGATCCGGGAGGAACGACCGTGACCGATCCGCAGCCCTGGGTGGCCCCCACCTACCACGGCCTGGCCGACCTGCTGGCCTCCGCGCCGGACACGACCTGGGACGCCCCGTCGCTGTGCGCCGGGTGGCGGGTCCGGCACGTGGTCGCGCACGTGTCGATGCCGGTGCGGCTGACGCCCGAGCGGTTCGGCGCGGAGATGGCCGCGGCCGGCGGGGACTTCGGCGTCCTGTCGGACACCGTGGCCGCGCGCGACGCCGTCCGGCCGCCGGCCGACCACCTGGCCGCGCTCCGCTCTCCGCAGCTGCACGCCTGGCAGCCCCCGGGCGGCGGCGCGGCGGGCGCGGTACACCACGCCGTCGTCCACTCCCTCGACGTCACCGTGGCGCTGGGCCAGCCCCCGGTCGCGCCGGGGGAGGCCCTGGCCGCCGTCCTCGACCAGCTGGCCGCCTCGGGCGGCGCCTGGTTCGGCGTCGACCCCACCGGCGTCCGGCTCACCGCGACCGACACCGGCTGGAGCTCCGGCGAGGGCGCCGAGGTGCGGGCCGGCAGCGGCGAGCTCGTGGCGCTGCTCGCCGGGCGCACCCTGCCCGACGGCCGGGCGCTGCCCCGCCGCTGAGCGGCGGGGCAGCCCGGGCTCAGCGCAGGGTGATCTGCCGCGAGAGCAGCCCGGCGCGGGCGCGGCGCTCGTCGGCGGTCAGCGGGTCGGTCACCGTCAGGGCCTGCTCGAGCCGGGCCTGGAAGTCGGTCGCCGGATCGGTCCAGTCGTCGGCGAGGGCGTCGGCCGGGAGGTCCCAGACGGGGACGACGAGGCCGTGCGCGCGGAACGCCCCGGCGTAGCGGGTGCCCTCCCCCAGCAGGATCTGCTCGGAGGCCGACAGCCGGGCCAGCGCGTCGAGCAGCTGCTCCTCCGGCTCCGGGCGCACCCAGCGCAGGTGCGCCCGCTCGCCGCTGGGCCGCACCCAGTAGGCCGCGCCGAGGCCGGGCAGCCGCACCGTGGGCAGCACCGCCTGGTTGGCCTGCTCCAGCCCGGCCTGCGCGGCCGGCGAGGGGTCGGAGCCCTCCAGCCAGAAGCCGAAGTCCTCGTGCACCGTGACCTCCAGCGGTGCGGTGAGGTCGAGCAGCTCCTGCAGCCGCGGCCCGGCCGAGCCGGCGGCGCCCACCGGGCCCGGGTCCACCGGCGCGCCCTTCGGTGCCTCGAGCGCGGCGGCGAGCGCGGTCCCCAGGTCGCGGCTGACGTCGTCGGACGACGTCGGCAGCTGGACGCCCAGCAGGATCTCCCCGTTCGCGCGCACCAGCGCCGGCGCACCGCCGGGCAGCACGCTGGCCAGCGTGACGTCGCGGCCGTCGGCGGTCTTCAGCGGCGCCGTCGCCGAGGGCACCAGCTCGCGCAGCGCCACCCAGTCCGGCTCGCCGGGCAGGCCCTCGAACGGGCGGGACACCGGCGGGGCGTAGCCGGAACCGTGGCAGTGCTTGTACCGGCGGCCGGAACCGCAGGGGCACGGCGCCTTCGGGTTGACGCCACCCTCGGCGGCGGGCGCGGAGCTGGGCTTGCGGCGGGTCGCGGAGCGGGCCATGGGGACAAGGCTATGCGGCCGCCGCTGGTCCTTAGGCTCCGGTCGTGACCCCCCTCGACCTCGCCGACCCCTCCGTCGTCGCCGACCCCTACCCGGCCTTCGCCGCGGCCCGGGCGCAGGCGCCGGTGCAGTGGCACGAGGGCCTGGGGCTGTGGCTGGCCTTCACCCACGCCGAGTCCAACGCCGTCCTGCGCGACCGGCGGCTGGGCCGCATCTGGCGCGACCGGGAGCCCGGGGAGCGGTTCGAGGCGTTCAACCTCATCCACCGCAACGCGATCCTGGAGATGGAGCCGCCCGACCACACCCGGCTGCGCCGGCTGATCAGCACCGCGTTCGCGCGCGGGCACGTGGAGCGGCTGCGGCCGTGGGTGCAGGAGCTGGCCCGCGAGCTGGTCGACGGGCTGGTCGAGCGGTCGGCCGGCAGCGAGCCCGTCGACGTCCTGTCGGGCATGGCCGAGGAGCTGCCGGTCGCGGTGATCGCCGAGCTGCTCGGCGTGCCGCACGCCGACCGGCCGCTGCTGCGGCCGTGGTCCAACGCCATCGTGAAGATGTACGAGTACGGGCGGACGACGGCCGTGGAGGACGCCGCCGAACGGGCCGCCGCCGAGTTCGTCGCCTACCTGCGCGAGCTGGCCGCCGCGCGCCGCCGCTCCCCCGGCGAGGACCTGCTCTCCCACCTGGTGTCGGTGCGCGACACCGACGACGACCGGCTGACCGAGGACGAGCTGGTCACCACCTGCATCCTGCTGCTCAACGCCGGCCACGAGGCCACGGTGAACGTGTCGGGCAACGGCCTGCTGGCCCTGCTGGAGCACCCCGGCCAGCTGGCCCGGCTGCGCGAGGACCCCGGCCTGCTGCCGACGGCGATCGAGGAGCTGATGCGCTTCGACTCGCCGCTGCAGCTCTTCGAGCGCACCGCCACCGAGGACGTCGGGGTCGGCGGGGTGACCGTCGCCCGCGGGCAGAAGGTCGCCGCCCTGCTCGGCAGCGCCAACCGCGACCCCGCGGTGTTCGGCGACCCCGACACCCTCGACGTCGGCCGCACCGACAACCCGCACATCTCCTTCGGCGCCGGCGTCCACTTCTGCATCGGGGCGCCGCTGGCCCGCGTCGAGCTGCAGGCCTCCTTCGGCGCGCTGCTGGAGCGCACCTCCCGCCTGGAGCTCGGCCGCCCGGCCCGGCGCCGGCCGGAGTTCGTCATCCGCGGCCTCGCCGACCTGCCCGTCGTCCTCGCGCCGTAGCGGCCGGGGCACCCGGACCGGGCGGGAGTCGCCGGCTCCGGCGCACACTGGGACCAGATCCCGCGCCGCGGCCGGCGGGGGCCGGCGACCGGGGAGCGCGGGTGGAGCGGGAGCGGCACCGGGGCCCGGCCGACCTCGTGCGCGACCACGGGCCCGCGCTGCTGCGCACCGCCGTCCTGCTCACCGGCGACCGCGCGTCGGCGGAGGACCTCGTGCTCACCGCCGTCCTCCGGGCCCGGCGGGGGGTCCGGTCGGCCGACGACCCCGCCGCCGCCCTCCGGGCGCTGCTGGTCGGCACCCACCTCAGCCGCCGCCGGCGGCTCCTGGCCACCGAGCAGGTGGTCGAGGGCGCGCCCCCCGGCGGCGCCGAGCGCGAGACCGGGTACGCGCGGGCCGCCGCGCTGCGGACGGCGTTGCTCCGGCTGACGCCGCGCACGCGCGCCGCCCTCGTCCTGCGCGTCGCGGAGGGCCTGGCCGCCGAGGAGACCGCGCGACTGGTCCGGTCGGAGCCGGGCAGCGTCGACGCCGACGTCCGCGGGGCGGTGGTCGCGCTGCGGCCCCTGCTGCGCCGACCCGCCCCCGGGGCCACCCACCGGCCCGACGACGACACCGAGGAGCTGCGCACCCGCCTGCACGCCCTCGCCGACGAGCTGACCTGGCTCGACCCGACGGTGCCGGCCGAGGAGGTCACCACCCGGGCCCGCCGGCAGCGGCGGACCCGGACGGCGTACTCGGGGGCGGCCCTGGCCGCCGCGGCGCTGCTGGTCGGGGTCCCCGCCGCGCTGGGTCCGGCGCCTCGCGACGAGGGGACCGGCACGGAGCCGGCCGCGGCGCCGACCGCGGAGGTCCCGACCCCGGAGCAGGCCACGGCCCTGCGGGCCCAGCTGGACGACGCCGCCGCTCGGGTCGGCGCGGCGCCGGCGCTCACCTCCCCGGCCGAGTGGGACCAGTGGCTGCCCCGCGGGCGACCTCCCCAGGGGACGACCGGCCAGGAGGACGAGGGCACCTGTCCCCCGCTGTCGGACCGGCTCACCGCCGCCCTCGACGCACCGATGGGCTACTGGACCGGCGCGCTCCCCCGGGGACCGGTCGGCTGCACCTGGGTGCCGTCGCCGGCGCCGCTGTCGGCGGGCGGGCCCTACGACTACCCGTACGTGCTCAGCGTCGGCTTCGTGCACGACCGGGACGGGACGTCGATCGAGACGCTGCGGACCACCTTCGCCCCCGGGGGCCCCGGTACCCGCGCCCTCTGCCCGGCGGCGGAGCTGCCCGGCGGGGGCGCGCTCATCGGCTGCCCGGACGACGACGGGCACATCGGCCTCCGCCTCCTGCTGGCCGTCCGCGACGCCCGCGACGCCGGCGTCTGGGTGCTGTCGGCGAGGGTCCAGCCGCAGACCGGGCGCTCCCCGGCCGACGCCCTGACCGTGCTGGTGGAGGCGGTCGAGGAGATCTACGGCTGACCGGCTACCCACGGGTAGAAGGTGAGGGCGGTCACTGGCACGATCCACGCCATGCGTGGCCTGATGCAGGACTACCCCCTCACGATCGACGCGATCTTCCGGCACGTCGAGCAGCACTACGGCGACGGGACGATCGCCACCGCCGGCCCCGGCGGCGTCCACCGGGTCACCTACGCCGAGTGGGCCGACCGCACGCGGCGGCTGGGCGGGGTGCTCGACACCCTCGGCATCAGCGCCGACGGCCGGGTGGGCACCTTCGGGTGGAACAGCCAGCGCCACCTGGAGCTGTACTTCGCCGCGCCGTCCACCGGCCGGGTGCTGCACACGCTCAACATCCGGCTGTTCCCCGAGCAGCTGACCTACATCGCCAACCACGCCGAGGACGAGGTCGTCTTCGTCGACCGCTCGGTGCTGCCGCTGTTCTGGAAGCTGGTCGACACGATGACCACCGTCCGGCACGTGGTGGTGATGGACGACGGCGGTGACAACGAGATCCCCGACGACCCGCGGGTGCTGGACTACGAGGCCCTGCTGGCCGACGCGCAGCCGGTCGACTTCCACGTCACGGACGAGAACTCGGCCGCCTCGATGTGCTACACGTCGGGCACCACGGGCAACCCCAAGGGCGTCGTCTACTCGCACCGCTCGACCTACCTGCACACCATGGGCGTGATGCAGCCCAACGCCTTCGGCCTGGGCATCCAGGACGTCGCCATGCCGGTCGTGCCGATGTTCCACGCCAACGCCTGGGGCATCGCGCAGGCCGCCCCGGCCGCCGGCGCCTCGCTGGTCATGCCCGGGCCGATGATGCAGCCCGAGGCGCTGGCGAAGCTGATCGTCGAGGAGGGCGTCACCTTCACCGCCGGCGTCCCGACCATCTGGCAGGGCGTGCTGCCCCACCTGGCCGGCAAGCCGCACAAGCTGCGGGAGATCGGCTGCGGCGGCTCGGCGGTGCCCAAGGCGCTCAGCGAGGCCTACCGCGAGCAGGTGGGGCTGGCGATCCTGCAGGCGTGGGGGATGACCGAGACCCACCCGGTCGCCTCCTCCGGCGTCCTGCCGCTGCGCTACGCCGACGCCGACGAGGCCACCAAGGCCGACCAGCGGGCCCGGGCGGGCATCCCGCTGCTGGGCGTGGAGGCCCGGATCGTCGACGCCGACACCCTCGAGGCCCAGCCCTGGGACGACAAGGCCACCGGCGAGCTGCAGGTCCGCGGCCCGTGGTGCGCGCAGGACTACTACAACCCCGACGCCGGCGTCACGCTCACCACCGAGGACGGCTGGATGAAGACCGGCGACGTCGCGGCGCTGGACGACTTCGGCTCCATCCGCATCGCCGACCGCACCAAGGACCTCATCAAGTCCGGCGGCGAGTGGATCAGCTCGGTCGACCTCGAGAACGCGATCATGAGCCACCCGAAGGTGAAGGAGGCCGCGGTCGTCGGCATCCCGCACCCGAAGTGGGACGAGCGCCCGCTGGCCTGCGTCGTGCTCAAGGACGGCGAGGACGCCACCGAGGAGGAGATCCTCGACCACATCCGGCCGCTGGTGGCCAAGTGGTGGATGCCCGACGCCGTCGAGTTCATCGACGAGGTGCCCAAGACCAGCGTCGGCAAGTTCTCCAAGAAGGACCTGCGCTCGAAGTTCGCCGAGTACCAGCTCGAGAGCTGAGTGGAGTGCGGGAGTGCAGGATCCCTGCGCTCCCGCACTCCGCTAGCGCACGAAGGGGGGCTGGCCGGTCTCGCTCACCATGGGCCGGCCGGCGGCCTCCCACTCGCCCATGCCACCGGCGACGTTCACCGCGTCGTAGCCGTTCTGGTTGAGCCACGCCGCCACCCGCGCCGAGCGGCCGCCGCCGCGGCAGACCACGTACAGCGGGTCGGCCTCGGGGACGTCGTCCAGCCGGGCGGGCACCTGGCCCATCGGGATGTGGGTGGCGCCGTCGACGTGGCCGTGCACCCACTCGTCGTCCTCGCGCACGTCGAGCAGGACGGCGTCCTCGGGGACGTCGGCGGCGGACACGGTCGGCACCTGCTGCGGCATCACGCATCCATCGTGGCACGGCGGCGCACCCCGGCCGGCCTGGGAGGATGACACCGATGACCGCCCCTCCCGGCGCCCCGGTGCGCGAGCCGGCCTGGCCGCTGTCCCGTTCGGCGATCTGGCTGTGGGTGACCCAGGGGGTGGCGGGGACGCTCCTGTGGGGGGTCGTGCTCGCCGTCGTCCTGCGGTTCGTGCCCACCGACGACGCCCCGTTCTCCGTGCTGCCGTGGGCCGGACCTGCGCTGCTGGCCCTCTACGCGCTGGTGTCGATCGGGCTCGAGCCCTGGATCCGCTACCGCGTGCACCGCTGGGAGGTCACCGGGGACGCGGTCTACGCGCTGGCCGGCTGGCTGACCCGCACCTGGACCCTCGTGCCGATCGCGCGCATCCAGACCGTCGACGTCACCCGCAGCGCGCTGCAGCAGGTCTACGGCCTGGCCACCATCGCCGTGCTCACCGCGTCGTCCCAGGGCACCGTCCGGGTGCAGCACCTGCCGGCCGACGTCGCGCAGGAGGTCGCCGCCGACCTGGTGCGCCGCGCCGACCAGGTCCGCGACGAGGCGACGTGAGCCCGCCCGCCGGCGAGCCCGCCGGCCGGCCGGCCGGCGAGCCGGTGCGCGTGCCGGCCCCGGCGGTCCGCCGGACCTCGCCGCGCGTCGTGCTCGTGCACACGGTCACCTTCAAGCAGGCGCGGCAGCTCGTGCCGGTCGTGCTGCCCCTGGCGGCGGCCGTCGGCCTCGGCGGCGGCGTGGTCACCGTCGTCGTGCTCGTGGTGGCGGTGACGCTGGCCTCCCTGGCGTTCGCCGCGCTGTCCTGGTGGCGGTTCGGTTACGCCGACGGGCCGACGGCGGTGGTGGTCACCCGCGGCCTGCTGGCGCGCTCGGTGCGGACGGTGCCGCGCGACCGCGTCCGCGGCGTCGAGGTCGAGGCCCCGCCGCTGCACCGGCTGCTCGGGCTGGTGCGGGTCCGCGTGGACGCCGCCGCCGGCGCGGCCACCGGCGAGGGCGAGGAGGTCGTCCTCGACGGGGTGCCGCGGGCCGAGGGCGAGCGGTTGCGCGCCGCGCTGCTGGACCGGCGCAGGCCCGCCGTCCCGTCCGCTGCCCTACCCGACGGCACCGCCGCCGAGGTCGCCGACGCGGAGCCGGCGCCCGAGGAGGTCGTCGCCCGCTTCGACCACCGGTGGCTGCTCTACGCCCCGCTGGTCGGCAGTTACCTCGCCGTCCCGCTGGCCGCGGTGGGTGCCCTCACCCGGCTGGCGCAGGAGCTCCCCCGCGCCCTGCGGCCGGACCTGCCCGGGCCCGACCTCGGTGATCCGCGGGTCCTCCTCGTCGCGCTGCCCGTGGCGCTGGTGCTGCTCGCCGCCGGGTCGGTGGTCGGCGCGGCGGTGGTCAACTGGCGGTTCCGGCTGGTGCGGCGCGCCGGCTCGCTGATCGCCGACCGCGGGCTGGTCACCCGCCGGCACACCGAGCTCGAGATCGACCGCATCCGCGGGTGCACCGTGTCGGCCGGGCTGGGCATGCGGTGGGTCGGCGCCGCCCGGGTGAGCGCGCTGGTGACCGGCCTGGGCGCCGCCCAGCGGCCCGGCCAGCTGCTGCCGCTGGGGCCCCGGGCGACCGCCGAGGAGCTGACCGGCCGGCTGGTCGACGACCCCGGCCCACTGCGGCCGCACCCGCCGGCGGCGCGCCGGCGGCGGCTGGTGCGGGCGGTCGGCCCCGGGCTGGCGCTCGCCGCGGCCGGGGCGGTGGCCACGGTCCTGGCCGGCTGGTGGCCGCTGCTGGTGGCCGGCGCGGGTCTGGCCGTGCTCGGCGTGCCGGTCGGGCTCGGCCGCTACGCCGCGCTGGGGCACGCGGCGGGGCCCCGCTCGTTCGCCGTCCGCAGCGGCTGGCTGGTGCAGGAGCGGGCGGTGCTGCAGCGGCGGGCGGTGGTCGGCTGGCAGGTGCGGCAGTCGCCGTTCCAGCGCCGGGCCGGGGTGGCCACGGTGACCGCCTGCGTCGGTGCCGGCCGCGGTGGCTACGCCGCCGTGGACCTGGCCGCCGACGACGTCGCCCCGTTCACCCGGGCGGCGTCGGGGACCTGGGCCGGCGCCCTCACGGACTAGACCGTTCCAGAAGTTCACCTGCCGCCCGGCGTGGTGATCTCTGCGCCGGGTAGCCCAGCCCGCGATGCGTTCTGAGACGGACCGGTCCGCCCGGTCACGGGCTGCCGCCCCTGTCGAGGCCGACGCGGCCGGCCAGCGCCGCGGCCTCCACGCGGGTGGAGACCCCGAGCGACCGCAGCAGCGAGGCGACCAGCCGCTTGGCCGTGCGCTCGGAGACGTGCAGCGTCGTCGCGATGTCCACGGTGGGGGCGCCGTCGGCCACCAGGCGCCACAGCCGCCGCTCGTCGGCGCTCAGCCGCTCGGCGACGCCCTGCTCGCCGGTGGGCGCGGACTGGTCGAGCAACTGGCGCAGCAGCTCCTCGGGCAGCACCGACCAGCCGTCGAGCACCGCCAGCAGCGGCCGCACGAGCGCCTCGGGGTCGGCGGTCTTGGGCAGGAAGCCGACCGCGCCGGCGCGCAGGGCCTCCAGCGCGGCGTCGGCCTCGGCCAGCCCGGACAGCGCCACCACCCGGACCATCGGGTCGGCCCGGCGGATCGCGGCGATCGCGCGCGTCCCGCCCGGCGGCGGCATGTGCAGGTCGACGACGGCGACGTCCGCGTGGTGCCGGCGCACGAGGGCCGCGGCCGCCGAGGCGTCCTCCGTCGTCCCCACCACCCGGACGCGTCCCCCGCTCAGCCCCGGCAGGAGCAGCGCCAGACCCCGGCTGAACAGGGGGTGGTCGTCCACCAGGACGACGTCCAGTTCCACCTGACGTCCAGCAACGGCGTCATCCACCCGGGCTCTCCACACGGTCGTCAGCGGCCGGCGGGGCTGACCGGGCCGCAACACCGGAGGTGCCCATGACCGTCATCGCCAACCCCCCGACCACGCCCTCCCCCGTCCGCCTCGTCACCGACCTCGGCCGCGTGCTGCGCAGCCACCTCGCCCGCCGCCGCCGGCCCACGGCGGAGGAGCCCCCCGACCCGCGCGAGGCGCTGCTGCGGGCGATGTGCCACGACATGAGGAGCCCCCTGGCCTCGCTGGAGGCCGCACTCGACCACCTGGGCACCGGCGGGGCCGGCGACCCGGCGCGGGCGGAGGTCCTGGAGCTGGCCCGCGCGCAGACCGCGCACCTGTCCTCGATGCTGCGCACCGCCGACGCCACCGGGGGCGCGCAGCGGCGGGGCCCCGTGCGCCGGCGGCTGGTGGACGTCGTCCGCGCGGCGATCGCCGCCTCGGGGCTGCCCGACGCCCAGCTGACCACCCGGATGAGCGGCTGCGCGGCCGACGTCACCGTCGCCGACGCCCGCGTCCAGCGGATCCTCACCAACCTCCTGGAGAACGCCCACCGGCACGGCCGGGGCGAGCCGGTGCTGCTCGCGATCTCCTGCCGGCCGGGCTGGGTCGACCTCGCGCTGACCCAGGCCGGGGTGCCCGCCGACCGGGTGGTCGGCCACCTGCGGACGGCGGTGCCCCCGGTCGACCTGACCGGGCTGGGCCTGTGGTCGGTGCAGCGGCAGACCCGGGAGCTCGGCGGCCGGGTCGTGGCGGCCGAGCGCGACGGCTCGCTCACCCTCACCGTCCAGCTCCCCGACCGCTGAGCGGAGTCGCTCGCGGCGGGCCCCTGCACGGGGGCCACACGGCGGTCGGGAGGTTGGCACCCGGGGGCCAGGGGACGGCACGGGCGGGCCACCCGGGGCGGGCAGATCCCTGGTGTCACCGCATCGGCGGTGGTCGCGACGAGTGAGGGAGAGCCCGATGTTCACGCACACCCACGCCCTGCAGTACGAGGCCAAGCCCGACGGCCCCGACCCGGACTTCGCGCGCAAGATGCAGGAGGTCCTGGGCGGTCAGTGGGGCGAGATGACCGTCGCCACCCAGTACCTGCTGCAGGGCTGGAACTGCCGGCTGCCCGGCAAGTACAAGGACCTCCTCCTCGCCGTCGGCACCGAGGAGCTCGCCCACGTCGAGATGATCGTGACGATGATCGACCGGCTGCTGGACCACATCCCGCTCAAGCCCGACGCCGCCGACCGCACCAAGGAGGCCGCCGCCGGCTACGGCCAGCACAACCCGCAGCACCCGATCGTCAACGGCGCGGGCGCCTCCTACATCGACAGCATGGGCAACCCGTGGACCGGCGCGTACGTCACCGCCAGCGGCAACCTCATGGCCGACTTCCAGTACAACGTGACCGCCGAGATGCAGGGCCGGCTGCAGGTCGCCCGGCTCTACAACATGACCGACGACCCCGGCGTCAAGGACATGCTGCGGTTCCTCATCACCCGCGACCACTACCACCAGCAGATGTGGCTCGCCGCGATCGAGCAGCTCAAGGAGGACGGGCTCGAGGGCATCCCGGTGCCGGAGGCCTTCCCGATCGAGGAGGAGGTCGGCGACCTGGGCTACACCTTCATCGACGCCTCCGACGGCCCCGAGGCCGCCGCGGGCAAGTGGGCCTCCGGTCCGTCGATCGACGGCCGCGCCGAGTTCGCCGCCCGGCCGATCGAGGCGACCGCCGACGCGCCGATCCTCCCGCCCGGCGACCCGCGGCTGTTCCCGACGCCGCAGCAGCCCGGCCAGTCCACGCTGCAGAAGATGAAGGACATGCTCACGTGAGGGCCTGACCTCTCAGCACACCCGCGCTCCGTCGCCGCGCCGGCGGCCGGTCCGAAGCGATCGGCCGCCGGCCGGCGGGACGCACTCCCAGGAGGTCCCAGCCGTGCCCCGTTCCGTCCCCGCCCTGCTCCTCTCGGTCGTCTACGCCGCCGCGCTGGCGGTGGCCGTGACCGACCTGGGCCAGCACGCCGTCGCCGGCCTGCTCGTCCTCGGCGGCCTCACCGCCCGGTGGTTCCTGCGCCACCGCCGCACGCCGGCCGCCGCTCCCGCGCCCGCGGTGCGCCTCGCCGCCGTCCCCGACCCCGTCCCGGCCGCCCTGGACGCCGTCCCCGCCCCCGCCCGGGCCGCGTGAACGCGCGAGGCGCGCGCCCCCGGGGGACGCGCGCCTCGCCGGCCCCGTGGGCCTAGTGCTGGACGGCCTTCTCGGCGCCGATCCCGGTGAGCGACCGGACCTCCAGCTCGGCGTACTTGTCGACGTCGGCCTTCTCCTTGGAGAGCACGGTGCCCAGCCAGCCGAGGAAGAACGACAGCGGGATGGAGACGATCCCCGGGTTCTCCAGCGGGAACCAGGACCAGTCCGCGTTCGGGAACAGCGAGGGCTTCGGGTGGTCCTCGCCGCGGCCGGAGACCACCGGCGAGAAGAAGATCAGCCCGACGCACACGATGAGCCCGCCGTAGATCGACCACAGCGCGCCCTGGGTGGTGAACCGCTTCCAGAACAGCGTGTAGAGGATCGTCGGCAGGTTCGCCGAGGCGGCGACGGCGAAGGCCAGCGCCACCAGGAAGGCGATGTTCAGCCCGGCCTGCAGCGCCAGGATGCCGAGGCCGATCGAGATCGCGCCGATCACGACCGCGGTGATCCGGGCGACCCGCACCTCGCCGTTGGGCGAGACCGCCCCCTTCTTGATCACCGACGCGTAGACGTCGTGCGCGAACGACGCCGACGCGGTGATGGTCAGCCCGGCGACGACGGCGAGGATCGTGGCGAACGCGACACCGGCGATGATGCCCAGCAGCACGGTGCCGCCGAGCTCGAACGCCAGCAGCGGGGCCGCGGAGTTCTGCCCGCCGGGCGCCCCCGCGATCTCCGCCGGGCCGACGAGGGCGCCGGCGCCGTACCCGATGACCAGGCTGAACAGGTAGAAGATGCCGATCAGCCAGATGGCCCAGACCACCGAGCGGCGGGCGTCCTTCGCCGTCGGCACCGTGTAGAAGCGCATGAGCACGTGCGGCAGGCCCGCCGTCCCCAGGACCAGCGCCAGGCCGAGCGAGACGAAGTCGAGCTGGCTGGTCCCCGTCGCGCCGTACTGGGCGCCCGGGGCGAGCACGTTCACCGGCTCCGCCGCCGTGTTCGCGCTCTCCTGGGCGTCGCCGAGCAGGGTCGAGAGGTTGAAGCCGACCTCCGTCAGCACCCACAGCGTCATGACCAGCGCACCGGCGATGAGCAGCGAGGCCTTGATGATCTGCACGTAGGTGGTGCCGCGCATGCCGCCGACGAGCACGTAGATGATCATCAGCGCACCGACCAGGATCACGACGAGCGCCTGGGCGGCCTCGCCGGTGACACCGAGCAGGAGGGTGACCAGCCCGCCGGCGCCGCTCATCTGCGCCACCAGGTAGAAGAGGCAGACGGCGAGCGTGGAGATCGCGGCGGCCATCCGCACGGGGCGCTGCCGCATCCGGAAGGCCAGGACGTCGGCCATCGTGAAGCGGGCGGTGTTGCGCAGCAGCTCGGCGACCAGCAGCAGCGCGACCAGCCACGCCACCAGGAAGCCGATGGAGTACAGGAAGCCGTCGTAGCCGAACAGCGCGATGGCACCGGCGATGCCGAGGAAGGACGCCGCCGACAGGTAGTCACCGGCGATGGCCAGGCCGTTCTGGGTGCCGCTGATGCTGCGGCCGGCGGCGTAGTAGTCGGCCGCGGTCCGGTTGTTGCGGCTGGCGCGGAACGTGATGACCAGGGTGACCAGCACGAAGGCGCCGAAGATGGAGATGTTGACGGCGGGCTCGCCGATCGTGGAGTCGGCCGCGAGGACGGTCTCAGGCACGGGTCGCCCCCTCGGGGGCGCCGCCGGCGGTGTGCCGCGCGTACTCGTGGTGCTCCAGCCGGTCGCGCATCTCGTCGGCGATCGGGTCGGTGTTGCGCCCGGCGTGCCGCACGTAGAGCTGGGTGATGAGGAACGTCGTCACGAACTGCGCGAGCCCCAGCAGGATGCCGACGTTGACGTTGCCGAACACCTCCTCGGCCATGAAGTCGTCCGCGTAGGTGGAGAGCAGGACGTAGAGCAGGTACCAGGCGAAGAAGGCCACCGTCATGGGGAACGCGAAGCGGCGGAAGCGGCGCCGGAGCTCGGTGAACTCCGGGGAGTCCTGCGCCTGCCGGTACTCCTCCGGGGTGAGCATCCGGCGTTCCTCTGGCTCTGTCACCGTCGGCCTCCAATCAGCAGGATGTGATCGAGGTCACTGTAGGTAGGCGGCGGGACGGCGGCACCCGCTGAGACCGGACAGCAACCGGGCGGTCACTCCTCCGGCAGCGGCTCCCCGCACTCCGGGCAGCGCTCCGGGCGCGGCTGCTCCTCGGCCAGCCGTCCGCAGGCCGGGCACACCAGGTGCAGCCAGCAGACGGGGTCGCCTGCCGGCTCGGCGTCGTCCTCCCGCACCTGTCCAGCATGCCCCGACGGCGGCCCGCGAGGCCTGGGATGCTCGGGACGTGCCTCCCCGCGCCCGCCGCCTGGTCACCACCGCCCTGCTCGCCGCCCCCGCGGCCTGGGTCGCCCGCGCCGCCTGGGGCCTCCCCGTGGCCCTCGGCGCGAGCCGCCGGGCGCTGCGGCCGCACGTCGCCGGCTCGCCGCACTTCTCCGAGGGCCGGTTCCGCAACACGCTGACCACCTCGTCGGTGCCCGGCCCCGAGGAGCGCCGGCTGCTGCTGCGCCAGGTGCGCCAGGACCGGCTCAAGGGCATCCCGGCGCGGCCGGTGCCGCTGGCGCCCACGCCCCTGCCGGCCGAGGCCGCGGAGCTGGCGGTCACCTGGTTCGGCCACTCCAGCGCGCTGCTGGAGGTCGACGGCCGGCGGGTGCTGGTCGACCCGGTCTGGGGACGACGGGTGTCGCCGTCCCCGCTGGTGGGGCCCGAGCGGCTGCACCCGGCGCCGACCCCGCTCGCGGAGCTCCCGCCGGTCGACGCCGTCCTGATCAGCCACGACCACTACGACCACCTCGACCTGCCCACCGTGCGGGAGCTGCTGCGGCAGCAGAGCGCGCCGTTCGTCGTCCCGCTGGGCATCGGCGCCCACCTGCGCCGGTGGGGCGTCCCGGAGGACCGGGTCGTGGAGCTGGACTGGGACGGCGAGGTGGAGGTCGCCGGGCTCACCCTCACCTGCACCGAGGCGCGGCACTTCTCCGGCCGCTTCCTCACCCGGGACACCACGCTGTGGTCCTCCTGGGCGGTCGCCGGCCCGCGGCACCGGGTCTTCTTCGGCGGCGACACCGGCTACACCCCCGCCTTCGCCGCCATCGGCGCCCGGCTGGGCCCCTTCGACCTCACGCTGCTCCCGGTCGGCGCCTACAACGACGCGTGGAAGCTCATCCACATGACGCCCGAGGAGGCGGTGCGGGCGCACGGGGACCTGGGCGGCGGCCTGCTCGTGCCGGTGCACTGGGCGACGTTCAACCTCGGCTTCCACCGCTGGGCCGAGCCGGTGCAGCGGCTGTGCGCCGCCGCCGAGCGCTCGGGAGCCCGCGTCGCCGTCCCGCGGCCGGGCGAGCGCCTCGACGCGCTCGCCCCGCCGCCGGCGGTCGACTGGTGGACCGCGGTCGGCTCACGGGCCGACGAGCTCTCCGGCGGGGACGACGCCGGGGCGACGACGAGCGTCGTGGCGCGCGCCGGCGCCTGGCTGGCCGGCCTCCGCCCGGAGCGCTGACCAGGCGAAACGAGCCCGTACCCGTTACATTGCGCCCAACTCTCCTGCGCGAAGTCGAACCGTTTCGGACTCAACTCCGCGGGCGCCAGAGCCGAAGGTCCCGGTGTCGGGTCAACCAGTGTGCCCGGCCTCCCGGCAGCTCACAGGAGAGTCTCGCCATGCCGTTCGCCCGTCGTCCCGCCGTCGTCGACCCGTCCGTCGTGGAGGCGCAGGCCGACGTCGACGCGGTCACCGAGGTCGTCACCGCGCTCCGCGACAGCGCCACCCTCGAGCAGGCGGTCGCCACCGCCCTCGACCTCGTCCGCAGCCGCTTCGGCTGGGCCTACGCCTCGTACTGGCGCGTGGACCCGGCCGAGCGGGTGCTGCGCTTCGCGCAGGAGTCCGGCGACGCCGGACCGGAGTTCCGCGAGGCCACCCGCGCGGCCACCTTCCGCGAGGGGGTGGGCCTGGCCGGCCGCGCCTGGCGGCAGCGCGACCTCGTCGCGGTCGCCGACCTGGGCCAGCTGGGCGACTGCGTCCGGGCTCCGGCCGCGCAGCGCGCCGGGGTCCGCGGCGGGGTCTGCATCCCGCTGACCGAGGACGGCGTCGTCACCGGGGCCATGGACTTCTCCACCACCGGGACGCTCGAGCTCTCGCCCGCCCGCCTGGGCACGCTGCGCGCCGTCGGCGTGCTGGTGTCCCAGGCCCTCGAGCGGATGGGCGCCGCCGTCCGGCAGGCGGAGGCCGCCGAGGACGCCCGGGCCGTCACCGACCTGCTCCGCGAGGTCACCGCGGCGACGACCCGCGAGGACGCCGTGCGGCGGGCCCTGTCGACCATCCGCGACGGCTTCGGCTGGGAGTACGGCTCCTACTGGGCGGTCGACCCCGCCGACCGGGCGCTGCACTTCGTGCTGGAGTCCGGCAGCGCCGGCCGGGAGTTCCGCGAGGTGACCCTGGCGGCGTCCTTCCGGGAGGGCGTGGGGCTCTCCGGCCGCGCCTGGAAGACCCGGGACCTGTTCTTCGTCGAGGACCTCGCCGAGATGACCGACTGCGTCCGCGCGCCGGCCGCCCGCCGGGCCGGGGTGAAGAGCGGCGTCTGCCTGCCGATCCTGGTCGGCGGGGAGGTCGTGGGCACGATGGACTTCTTCGCCACCCGCACCCTCGTGCTCGCCCCGGGCCGCGCCGCCGCGCTGCGCAGCGCCGCCTTCCTGCTCGGGCAGGCGCTGGAGCGCTTCGCCGCCACCGAGCGGCTCGCGGAGGCCGGCCGGCAGCTGCTGGAGTCGATCACCGAGGTGGAGCGCAACGTCCTGTCGGCGACGACCGTGGCCGCCGACGGCCAGCGGCTGACCGCGCAGGCCAACGAGGAGGTCGCCGGCCTCGGCGCGTCCAGCCAGGACATCGGGAAGGTGGTGAAGGTGATCCGCGGGATCGCCGACCAGACCAACCTGCTGGCGCTCAACGCCACGATCGAGGCCGCCCGCGCCGGGGAGGCCGGCCGCGGCTTCGCCGTCGTCGCCAACGAGGTCAAGGATCTGGCGACCGAGACCGCCCGGGCGACCACCGACGTCGACGGCCGGGTGACGGCGATCCAGCAGCAGGTCGACCGCGTGGTCGCCGCCCTGGCGGCGATCAGCGCGCTCGTCGAGAGCATCAACGAGACCCAGCAGGTGATCGGCGGCGTGCTGACCGAGCAGTCCGCCGTCACCCGCGACCTGCTCGCCTGAGCGGAGGGGGGGGGGGGGGGGGGGGGGGGGGGGGGGGGGGGGGGGGGGGCGGGGGGGGGGGGGGGGGGGGGGGGGGGGGGGGGGGGGGGGGGGGGGG
>NZ_JBJGZX010000012.1:0-139625 GCF_054050735.1 Blastococcus sp. SYSU D00813 | reverse complement strand
GTCGCTCGAGCGCAGGAACCGCGCTCGAGCGACTCCGCTCACGCGACGGGGTCGGCCGCGCGGCGGGCGGTCGGCGGGCGCCAGCCGCTGGTGTCCCGGCGGGCAGGGGCCGGCAGCGGCATCGGGTCGGGCTCGCCGAGCAGCTCGCCGCGGCCGGGCAGCAGGTCGTCGGGGTCCACGGCGATCGACCGCAGCACGCCCTCGAGCAGGGCCGGGGCGAGCTCGGGACGCGTCGCGCGGATGCTGCCGGCGATGTCCTCGATGACGCAGGTGCACGGCGTGCTGGCGCCCGACCCCAGGTACTCCCGGGACGTCGCGCCCGGCATGGCCACCCAGGGGATCCCCATCATGTGCTGCAGCCGCAGCACGCGGTCGTCCAGCACGGTCACCCAGCCGGCGACCTCGCAGTTGCGGGAGTAGCGGTAGAGGCCGTGGCACAGCGCGAGGGTGACCTCGGCGCCCGCGGCGCCGCTGCGGAACCGGCGGTCCACGGCCAGGGTGGCCACGTCCCACACCGGCCCGCCCGACGGCGCCGCCGCGCGCACGGCGGCGTCGGGGTCGACGTGCCAGGGGTCCCCGGCGACGTCCACCAGGGTCTTCACCGGCCCGGCGGCGGGGTCGGCGA
Source organism: Blastococcus sp. SYSU D00813 (assembly GCF_054050735.1). Taxonomy (NCBI): domain Bacteria; kingdom Bacillati; phylum Actinomycetota; class Actinomycetes; order Geodermatophilales; family Geodermatophilaceae; genus Blastococcus; species Blastococcus sp. SYSU D00813. The sequence goes on along the minus strand of NZ_JBJGZX010000012.1, from coordinate 139,000 downwards.
GGACCAGCCGGCAGGCGCCCAGCGCCGTCCCGCCCTCCTCGTCGAGGACCACGATGAAGCGGGAGCGCTCCTCGAACGGCCCGTACTCGGCCTCCATGACCTCCGGGGTGTTGCCGAAGGCCTGCAGGAACACCGCCGCCTCGACCGTGCGGGCGGCGTCGCGCTCGGCCGGGGTGTGCGCGACGAGCAGCCGGAGCGGCATCTCAGAAGGACTTCGCGACGACCGGGTCGGCGGCGAACCAGTCGCGGGTGAACGCGACGGCAGCGTCGGGGTCGAACGCCTTGCAGGTGTAGATGTCCACGGAGAAGAACAGCCGCGGCTGCTCCCACGCGTAGAAGTGGGCGCCGGAGGTCTCCCAGTGGATCCAGCCGGCCCAGCCGTAGGCGTCCGAGCGGTGCGTCACCGGCTCGATGAGCTGGACCATGTCGACCGCGCGGGACAGGTCGGACAGGTAGGCGCGGATCTGCTCGTCGTCGACCGGACGGGCCGGCACGCCCTCGACCACCAGCCGCTGCCGGAGGATCTCCGGCGCCAGGTCGCGCCACTCGCCGGGAGCGGCCGGCGTGGCGGCACGGTCGGCGTTCCGCAGGAGTCGGGGGCGCAGCAGGTCGGCGGTGGGAGAGGGCGTCACGTGATCATGGTGACCCGTTCGCTACAGAAAGCGCTGGTCCGCTCACGGCGTGTCGAGACAACGAAACGTGATGGTCCGCATCCCGACGCGTCACGTTCAGGCCGAGGCCACCCCGCCGCTGAGCTCGCGGAGCAGTGCCGGGTCCAGGACGCCGGCGTCGGCCGCCGACAGCCAGACCAGGAAGTCGTCCACCGGCATGGGGCGGGCGATGCCGTAGCCCTGCGCGACGTCGCAGCCCAGCCGGGCGAGCGCGGCGCTCGTCGACGCGGTCTCCACGCCCTCGGCGACCAGGTGCAGGCCGAGGTCGTGGGCGAGCGCCACGGTGTGCCGGACGATGGCCGCGGCGCGGGGGTCACGGTCGACGTCCGCCGTCAGGCTGCGGTCGATCTTCAGCTCGTCGGCGGGCAGGTGCCGCAGGTAGGCCAGCGAGCTGTAGCCGGTGCCGTAGTCGTCGATCGACGTCCGGACCCCGAGCTGGCGCAGGTCGGCCAGGACGGCGCGGCCCCGCTCGGGGTCGGCCATGAGGGTGTCCTCGACCAGCTCGAGGGTCAGGGCCTCGGTGGGCAGGCCGTGCCGGCGCAGGGCCGCGGCCACCTTCTCGGGCAGGTCGAGGTCGGTGACGTTGGCCGCCGACAGGTTGACCGAGACGGGCACGTGCCGGTCGTTCCACCACCGCGTGGTGGCCGCCAGGGCCAGCTCGAGCACCACGTCGGTCAGCGGCCGCAGCAGGCCGGCCTGCTCGGCGGCGGGCAGCAGGTGGGCGGGGGAGAGCAGGCCGCGGGTCGGGTGGTTCCACCGCACCAGCGCCTCGGCGCCCACGATGGCGCCGTCGCGCAGGTCCATCTGCGGCTGCAGGAAGACGACGAGCTGGTCGCCGGCCTCCAGCGCGGTCCGCAGCTCCTCCATGGTGCGCAGCCGGTCGCTGCCGGCCGTGCCCGTCACCGGGTCGGGGACGTAGACGTGCACGCCCTCGCGCGCCGCCTTGGCCGAGTACATGGCGACGTCGGCGCAGTGCAGCAGTTCCTGGACGGTCGAGGCCGGGGCCGGGGTCGTCGCGACGCCGACGCTCACGCCGACGTGCAGCCGGATGCCGGTCACCATGAACGGCTCGAGCAGCAGCTCCCGCAGCCGCTCGGCCAGGGCCTGGGCGCGCACGGCGTCGGCGGTCGGCAGCAGGACGGCGAACTCGTCACCGCCGAGGCGGGCCAGCACGTCGTCGGTGCGCAGCACGCGGCGCAGCCGCGGGCCGATCTGGCGCAGCAGCTCGTCGCCGGCCGAGTGCCCGAGGCTGTCGTTGACCTCCTTGAACCCGTCGAGGTCCAGCAGCAGCAGCGCGGCCGGCCGGTCGGGGGCCGCCGCGGTCACCACGTCCTGCGCGGACTCCAGCAGGGCGCGGCGGTTGGGCAGGCCGGTCAGCTCGTCGGTGCGGGACTCCTGCTTGACCTGGTGGAAGCTGCGCACCTCGTGGAAGGTCACCGCGATCCGGGCGATGCCGGCCACGACGCAGGCGATGGCCAGCCAGGCGCAGACCGGCGGGATGGGGTGGGTCCAGCCCGACCCGAGGACGAACAGGCTGGCGCCGATGCAGGCCAGCGGCACCACGAGCAGGCGCCAGCCGATGCGCGAGCCGCCGCGGTCGACCGGCGCGGGGCGGTCGGTCGCGATCGTGGCGGCGACGGCGGCCAGGACGACACCGGCGAGCCAGCCCAGCTCCAGCGGGCCGCCGTCCACGTAGGCGTCGCGGACGCTCAGGGTGAAGTAGATGAGGTCGGAGGCGCAGACGCAGACCAGGCCGGCGATCACCAGGACGAGCGTGCGGTCCATCCGCATGCCGAGGATCGAGCCGACCGCGGCCAGCATCGCGAGCAGCACCACGCTGATGGTCGGGCTGGTCAGCTCGATGGCGGGCACCGCCGTCTCCCCGGGGCCGGGGATCAGGTACGGGCCCAGGACGAGCGCGATGCCGAGGGAGAGGCTGCCGAGCGCGGTGATCAGGCCGTCGAGCCACATGCTCGGGTGGAAGCGCGGCACCCGGGCCTTGATCACGCCGACGACGAAGACGTACAGCGTCAGGTACCCGGCGAGGGAGATCAGGTTCGCCAGCGGCGAGGACGGGCCGTTGCCCTCGACGCCCGCGGCGAGGACGCGCAGGGCGTTGCCGACGGCGCTCAGGGACAGCGCGACGCCGAGGCCCCACCACGCCAGCCGGTCGATGCGGACGCGGGCGCCGGCGGCGAACAGCGCCCAGGCCGCTGCCAGGTAGGGGAGGTTGAAGAGCACGACGTCGTAGGCGCGGTCCCACGAGTCCCCGGCCGGGCGGACCCAGACGCCGGTGGCGAAGAGGACGGCGAGTCCGACGTTCAGGTACAGCGCGAGGACGGGACGCCGCTGCGCGGGCGCCGACGGTCCATGCGTCTTCATGGGGAGGGGATCGGCCGGTGGTCCCGGGGAGCGCAGTGGAGCGACTCCACTCGTCACCTGAAGGGGTGAGACGGCCTCCCCCCTCACCCGGAGCGGGTCCCTCCGCGGGAGCGGGGCCGGCCGGTCGTCAGGCGGGCTTGGTCGCACCGACGATCCGGGCCACCCCGCCGAACCAGGTGTGGTCGATGGTCTCGAGGTCGTCCACCTGCCGCTCCAGCGGTTCCCAGAAGCGCCGGCGTTGGTCGGCCTGGGCGAGCAGGCGGTAGTAGGTGTTGGCGATCCCGCTGTCGACCCGGCCGTCGAGGTACAGGTCCATGAGGGCGATGCGGCCTCCCGGGCGGACGAGGTCGAACACCCGCTGGAAGACGTCCTCCCAGTCGGGCACGACGCTCAGGCCCAGCATGCAGAACGCGGCGTCGACCGAGTCGGTGCCGAGCAGGTCGGCGTCGAGCACCCGCGCGTCGGCCTGGAGGAGGGCGACGTTCCGCCAGCCCGCGGCCCGGACCTTGGACCGGGCCTTGGCGAGCATCCCGGCGGAGTGGTCCACGGCGTGGACCCGGCCGTAGGGGCCGACCCGCTCGCGCAGCAGGGGGAGGCTCGCCCCGGTGCCGGTCGGGACGTCGAGGACGGTCTGCCCGCGCCGCAGCCGGAGCAGGTCCACCGCCTCGCGCCGGTGTCCCCCGTGCAGGAGCTCGGTCCCGGACTCGTACACCCAGGAGAAGACGTCGTAGTGCTGCATGGGGCAGGCCTACCAGGTCGGTCCAGGACCGCGGTCCGGCAGCTCCCGTGGACGGCGGGTGCCTCCTCGGCCACGATCGACGGGGACGAGGCCAGCGGACCAGCCGGGGGCGCCGACGTGAGACGGACGATCGCGGGGATCGTGGTGGCGCTGGCCTGCGCGGCCGGCGGCACCGCCGGGTGCACCGGGAGCACGGAGGAGGCCGACGTCGAGGAGGTCACCCCCACCCGCGGGTCCTCCGTCCCGGCGGAGACCGACGGGGAGTGCCCCATGGGCGTCGACACCGACGGCGACGGCGATCGCGACCCGGACCCGATGCTGCCCGACTGCTACACGCCGGTGCGCTGGTGACCGGCGCCGACCGGGACCGGCAGGGGCTCGACCGGCGCCGTCCGCGGTGCCCTCGGCCGTAGCTGCACGAGGACCACCGAGATCAGGACCAGCAGCCCGCCGGCGAGCTGGACCGGGGTGAGGAACTCGCCGAGCGCCAGCGCGGCGAGGGCCGTGGTGACGACCGGCTCGGCCGTGGACAGCGTCGCGGCGGTCGACGGTCCGGTCCGGCGCAGGCCGGCGAAGAAGGTCAGCATGGCCACGACCGTCGACACCACGGCGATGCAGCCCACCCACAGCCAGCCGGCCGCCGGCAGCGCCAGGTCGACGCCGCCGGTCAGCACGGTCCGCAGCGCGAGGGTGAGCGCGGCGCCGGACATCACCAGCGCTGAGAGGACCACCGGCGGCACCCGGTGCACCGTGGTGTCCGCGACCAGGATGTAGACGGTGTAGGTGGCCGCGGCGCCGAAGGCCATGGCGACGCCGACGGCGTCGAAGCGCAGGCCGCCCGCGCCGGCGAGCACCAGCAGCGTCCCGCCCGACGCGACCAGCACGGCCGCCGCCCGTGCCCGGGTGAGGCGGTCGCGGCCGAGGAGGACGGCGACCACGGTGACCAGCGCCGGGTAGACGTAGAACACCAGGGCGACCAGGGACGCGTCGACGCGCTCCAGGGCGGAGAAGTACAGGCCCGCCTGGGTGACGTAGCCGACGGCGCCCAGGCCGAGGCCGACCAGGACCAGGCGCCGCGACAGGCCGGGACGCGGTGCGGCGCGGTCCCGCGCCGACCGGGTCGCCGGGAGCACGAGCAGGAGGAGACCCAGCAGCAGGCCCGCGAGGGAGAACCGGAGGAGCAGCAGCGTCCCGAGCGGGACCCCCGCGGCGAAGGCGAGCTTCCCGAACACCGCCATGGCGCCGAAGCACGCGGCCGACACGAGACAGAGCAGGGGACCCACGGCCAGCAGCGTCCCCGGACGGACCGATCAGGTCCAGTGACCGTTCCTGGAGTCGACACGTGAGAATCGCTTCATGGACGTCCTGGACCTGCGCCGGCTCCGCGTGCTCCTCGAGCTGCAGGAGCGGGGGACCCTCGCCGCGGTGGCCGCCGCGCTGGGCTACACGCCCTCGGCGGTCTCCCAGCAGCTCGCCGTCCTCGAGCGGGAGACGGGTGCGCGGCTGCTCGAGCGGGCCGGCCGCGGCGTCCGGCTCACCGACGCCGGCCGGTTGCTCGCCCGCCACGCCGGCGTCCTGCTCGCCGCGGCCGACGCGGCCCGGGCGGACCTGGCGGCGCTCACCGCGGAGGTGCGCGGGACGGTGCGTGCGGGCGGCCTGCAGTCGGCGACCCGGCGCGTGCTCATCCCCGTCGTGGCGCGCCTGCGGACCGGGCACCCGCAGGTCCGCGTGGAGGTCTCGGAGCTGGAGCTCGAGCAGGCGCTGCCCGAGCTGCGGCTGGGCGCACTCGACGTCGTCGTCAGCGACGAGTACGACGGGCACCCGCGTCCCCGCCCGGCGGGACTGCGCTTCCGGGCGCTGCTGGAGGAGCCGCTGCAGGTGGTGCTGCCGGCCGGGCACCCGGCCGCGGCCGGAGGCGCCGCCGTCGCGCTGGCAGACCTGCGCGACGAGGTGTGGGTCGCCTCGGCCGCCGGCACCGGTCACTCCGCGCTCGTCGTCGGTGCCTGCCGGTCGCTGGGGGCCTTCGACCCCGACGTCCGCCACCGCAGCAACGACGCCGACGTCCAGCTGGAGCTCGTCCGGACCACCGGCGCCGTCGGCCTGCTGCCGGCGCTCACGCTCCCGGCCGCGGACCCGGCGCTGGCCGTCCGCGACGTCGCCGAGGCCGCGGTCCGCCGTCGGCTGGTCCTGGTCACCCGGGACAGCCCCGCGGCGCCGCCGCTGGCCGCGTTCCTCGCGGCCGTCACCGAGCAGGCGCGCCGGCTCGCGGCGGGCTGAGGGTGCGCCGGCTCAGGTGGGCAGCAGCAGGAGCAGCACCGCGTTGAGCGTCAGGATCAGCACCGTCACCAGGACGGCGACCAGGGTGGTGCCGCGGCGGTTGACGAGGTCGCCCATGACGTCGCGCCGCCGGGTCAGCAGCAGCAGGGGCACCAGGGCGAACGGGATCCCGAACGACAGCACCACCTGCGAGATCACCAGCGCCCTGGTCGGCTCGACGCCGAGCGCCAGGATGGCCAGCGCGGGCGCCATCGTGAGCGCGCGGCGGAGGAACAGCGGGATCCGGCGGCGCAGGAACCCCTCCATGATCACCTGGCCGGCGTAGGTGCCGACGCTCGACGAGGCGAAGCCCGAGACGAGCAGCGCCATCGCGAACAGCAGCGCCGCCAGACCGACGGTGCCGAACCCCTCGTGGGCACCCTCGAGGGTCTCCTCGCCGAGCGAGGAGCCGGCGAACAGGGCGGCCGCCACGAGCAGCATCGCCACGTTGACGAACCCGGCCAGGCCCATCGCCACCGTGACCTCGGTCCGCTGCGCGCGGAGCGCCTCCTTCTTCTGCGGCAGGGTGTGCGCGTCGGAGGTCTCGCTGACGAGCGCGGAGTGCAGGTAGATGGCGTGCGGCATGACCGTGGCGCCGAGGATGCCCGCGGCCAGCACGACGCTGCCCAGGTCGTCGATGCGCGGCACCAGGCCGCCGGCCGCGCGGGACCCGTCGATGTCCGCGCTCCACAGCAGCAGCAGGAACGCGACGACGATCATGCAGAAGTAGGTCGTCACCGCGTGGATGTAGCGCCGGTCGCCCGGGGCCTGCAGGGCGAGCAGCATGAAGGCCCAGGCGCCGGTGACGAGCCCGCCGGTGAACAGGTCCATCCCGACGAGCAGGTGCAGGGCCACCGCGCCGCCGACGATCTCGGCCAGGTCGGTGGCCATGGCGACCACCTCGGCCTGGGCCCAGAGCCCGAGCACGACCGGGCGGGGGTACTGCTGCCGACAGTTCTCCGGCAGCGACATCCCGGTGGCCAGGCCCAGCTTGGCCGACAGGCTCTGGATGAACATCGCCATGAGGTTGGCCAGGACGATGACCCACAGCAGCAGGTAGCCGTACTCGGCGCCGGCGGAGAAGTTCGTGGCGAAGTTGCCGGGGTCCACGTAGGCGATCGCGGCGACGAAGGCCGGCCCGACCAGGAGCAGCCGACGCCGGCGCGGCGCCACGACCGCGCGATCCCGACCCAGCACGTCCCGACCTCCCAGTACCCGGGCCGTCATGGTGCGGGACCGTCTCGGCACCCGCCAGACCCCGAACCACGGGGGCCCGCCCGGGTGTGCGGATCTCCCCGGACGGATGACTCCGTGCCGGGCCCCCGTGGCCCAGGACGTCAGGCACTTGTGCGGAGCACCGGTCAGGTGGCACAACCGTCAGACGCCGACGGGACCGGGGCGCCACGGGGACGCGCACCGGCCGGAGGCGACCCGCACGGGGAGGGGACGGGATGCGATCGGGCCCCGAGCCCAGTGCGGCACGGCCGCGTGCCGACGCCGGCGGACTGCTGTCGGTCAGCCTCGTCGAGGGCACCGGGGCGCCGGGGCGGCGCCGGCTGGGGCTGCCGCCGGTCGGACGGGTCGCCGGACGGTTCGTCATCGCGAACCTCGTCGTCGTCACCCTGCTGTTCGGCGGCAGCGTCTGGGCCACGCGGCAGGCGGCCACCGAGGAGGCGATCTCCGACGCCCGGCGCGCCACCGAGCTGCTCGCGGGCCTCGTCGTGGAGCCCAACCTCCGCAGCGGCCTCGCGGAGTCCGACCCCGAGGCCGTCGCGGTGATGGACGCGGCGCTGCGCGGGAGGCTGGACGCCGCCTCCGTCAGCCGTCTCCACATCTGGCGCGAGGACGGGACGATCGTCTATTCCGTCGACGCGCGGCTGATCGGGGAGCGCCTGCCGGAGGGCGAGGAGCTGCCCACGGTGGCGGAGGGGACGACGCGGGCCGCAGTCACCGACGGGAGCCGCCCGGAGCACCAGCTGGACGGCACGTCGGGGCAGGTCCTGGAGGTGTACCGGCAGGTCCGCGACCCGGCCGACCGCGTCCTGCTGCTGGAGACCCACTCGTCCTACGAGGAGGCGACGGCCCGGCAGGCGGACATCTGGTGGCAGTTCGCGCCGATCTCGCTCACGGTGCTGCTGGCGCTGCTCGCCCTGCAGCTGCCGCTCGCCAGCCGGATGCTCGCGAAGGTCCGTGCCGAGCAGCGCGAGCGGGAGGCGCTGCAGGTCCGGGCGCTCGAGTCCTCGAACGAGGAGCGGCGGCGCATCGCGGGCAGCCTGCACGACGGGATCGTGCAGGACGTCTCGGCGGCCGCGCTGCTCGTGGCGGGCGCGGCCGACCAGCTCCGCGACCCCTCGGGCCGCCACTCGACGCAGGACGTGGCCGCCGTCCTGGCGGAGGCGGCGGCCGCGCTGCGGGGGTCGGCCGGGTCCCTGCGGTCGCTGCTGGTCGAGATCTACCCGCCCAACCTCCAGCGGGCCGGGCTGGCCTCGGCGCTGGCGGACCTGGCCGACCGGCTGCGCGCCCGGGGGATCGAGGTGCAGGTCCGGATCCCCGAGGAGCTCGAGCTGCCGCTGGACGCGGCCACCCTGCTGTTCCGGGTCGCCCAGGAGACGCTGCAGAACGTGGCCAAGCACTCCGGGGCCGCCCTGGTCGAGGTCACGGTCACCCGCTTCGCCGACCGCGTCGTCCTCGACGTCCGGGACGACGGTGCGGGGTTCGACCTCGGGGCGACCCTGAGCCGCTCGCGCGCCGGGCACCTCGGCCTCGACCTGCTCACCGACCTGGCGGCGGCCGCCGACGCCGGGCTGGACATCCGGACGGCGCCGGGGGAGGGCACCCACGTGTGCCTGGAGGTGCCGCTGTCGTCGGCCCGGTGAGAGTGGGGTCGTCCGCGCAGGGCGCGGTGGCGCCCGCCTGCGCGGTGCAGCGCCGGCCGGAGCCGCGGAACTCGTCGCCGACGGCGGATCGGGTGCGCGCCATCCGGTTGCGGGTCAGGTGGCCGGCCGCCGTGCCGGCCCTCACCGTGGTCTCGGAGCTGTGCTCCGCGGGGGGTTCAGTGGCCCGGCCCCAGCAGTTGAACAGGCAGCTGTTGGGGCTGCCTCCGCTGCCTCCGCCGAGGCGCCGCTGCGGGTGCCCGGCGGCTCGGGGTCACGTGACCTGCAGCTCGGCGAGCAGGCTCCGGACGCGGCTCTCGATCTCGTCGCGGATGGGGCGGACCGACTCCACGCCCTTGCCGGCCGGGTCCTCGAGCGCCCAGTCGAGGTAGCGCTTGCCGGGGAAGACCGGGCAGGCGTCGCCGCAGCCCATGGTGATGACGACGTCGGAGGCCTCGACGGCCCCGGTCGTGAGTACCTTCGGCGCCTGGTCGGTGATGTCGATGCCGACCTCGGCCATCGCCTCGACGGCGGCCGGGTTGACCCGGTCGGCCGGGACGGAGCCGGCGGAGCGGACCTCGACGCCGTCGCCGGCGAGGTGGCGCAGCCAGCCGGCGGCCATCTGGGAGCGGCCGGCGTTGTGGACGCAGACGAACAGGACGCTGGGCCTGCCGGTCACGGTCACCGCCGCGTTCCTCGCTGCGCCCGTGCGGGCGCGGGGCGGGGGCCGTCGTAGGGGACGACGGCCGCGTCGGCGTCCTCGGTGACGCCGGGGTGGAGCACGAGCACCGTGGCCACGGCGGCGGCCGCGCCGATCAGCTGCATGAACACGAACATCGGCACCGAGGACGGGGCGATCCCGGCGAAGGTGTCCGACAGCATCCGCGCGACGTCGATCATCGGGTTGGCGAACGACGTGCTCGAGCTCCAGAAGTAGGCGGCGGTGACGTACGCGCCGACCGCGAACGGCGCCACGGCGCTCCGGCCGGCCCGGACCAGGCCGAAGACCAGCACCACCAGCCCGAAGGTGGCCAGTGCCTCCGACAGCCACAGCGAGCCGGAGGAGCGCACGCGGCCGGAGAGGTCGACGGCGGGCAGGTCGAACATGAGGTTGGCCGCGATCGCACCCACGACGCCGCCGGCCAGCTGCGCGGGCAGGTAGACGGCGACCTGTCGTGTGGAGACGCCCCCGAGGACGCGGTCGGCGAGGGTGACCACCGGGTTGAAGTGGCCCCCGGAGACCGGGCCGAACGCGAGGATGAGCGCGGCGAGGCCGGCGCCGGTGACCAGCGCGTTCTCCAGCAGCTGCAGTCCCGTGTCACCGGGGGACAGGCGGGACGCGGCGATGCCGGAGCCGATGACGACGGCGACCAGCCCGGCCGAGCCGAGGAACTCGGCGAGAGCCTGCCGGGCCAGCAGGGTCAGTCGCACGGGCGCTTCACCGCCAGCGCCAGGCGTGCGCGCGAGGCCAGGGCCGCGTAGTGGGCCGACACCGCCTCGAGGACCTCCGGGCGCAGCCGGTAGTAGGTGTAGCGCCCGGCCGGCTCGGCCTCCACCGCGCCGACCGTGCGCAGCAGCCGGAGGTGGTTGCTGAGGTTGGAGCTCGTGGCGCCGGTCTCGGCGACCAGGTGGCAGACGCACAGCTGTTCACCGGCGAGCAGCTCCACGATCTGCGCGCGGGTCGGATCGGCCAGCGCCCGGAGCAACTCGTCAGTCACCGGTGATGTCAGCACGCGCTGATCAGACGTGGTCGGCGCCGGCGCGGCAAGCGAACAGCCGGTGAACGGCGGTCCCTCGGGGGTGCTCAGCAGCAGGCCGGGTCGATGACCTGTGCCATCGCGCCGAGCGCGTCGCGGTGGGCGCGGTAGTACACGTTCATCCCGCGGCGCTCGCCGGAGACGAAGCCGGCCTTCTTGAGCTGTCCGAGGTGGTGGGACACGGTCGCCTCGGTCAGCCCGACCGCGGGGGCCAGGTCGCACGTGCAGACCTCCGCCTGTGCCAGGAGCAGCGACAGGAGCCGGAGGCGCACCGGGTCGGCCAGGGCCTTCAGTCGCACCGCGACCTCGAGGGCCGAGCCCTCGTCCATGGGAGCGGCCGCGACGGGGGCGCAGCAGACCGGCGCGGTGGCGTCGATGACGGGCAGGGCCTTCGGCATGACGACGAGCATCCCACCTACTTGACGAACGTCAAAGAGGTTGGCACCGTGGTCCCCACCACTTAGATGAACGTCTAACCCCCTGGAGGTCCGGATGTCCCGCGTCCAGCTCGCCCTCGACGTCGACGACCTGGAGACGGCCGTCGCGTTCTACAGCACGCTGTTCGGCGTCGACCCGGCCAAGCGCAGGCCCGGCTACGCCAACTTCGCCATCGCCGAGCCGCCGCTGAAGCTCGTCCTGCTGGAGAACCCCGGCAGGGGTGGCGGCCTCAACCACCTCGGTGTGGAGGTGGACTCTCCCGAGCAGGTCCGCGCCGAGATCGCCCGGCTCTCCGGCGAGGGCCTCGTGACCGACGAGGAGATGGGCACCACCTGCTGCTTCGCCACCCAGGACAAGGTGTGGGTGACCGGCCCCGGCGGCGAGCGCTGGGAGGTCTACACCGTGCTCGCCGACAGCGACACCTTCGGCAGCAGCCCGCAGGCTCCCGTCGACGCCGGCCGGGCACCCGCAGAGGGAGTCTGCTGCGGCACCACCGACACCGCGGCACCCGGGTCCACCGACGCCCGGCAGCCGGCTCCCGCGGCCGCCTGCTGCTGACCACCGGCTGGAGGAGGAGCTCGTCGTGATCACGCCTGAGGTCGCCCAGCTGGTCGCCGCCGACCGCACCGCTGCGCTGCAGCGCGCCGCGACGTCCGCCCGGCTCGCCGCCATCGCCCGCTGCTGCCGGCCCGGCCGCTGGGCGCGAGCGACCCGTCGCGCCGTCCAGGCCGCGGTCAGGCTGCGGAGGGGGCACGTCCCGGCCGCCGTCTGCTGCGCCGGCGGCTGAGCCGCGCGGGCCGGGACGGCCTGATCGCCGGAGCCGGTGCGGTCAGCCGGCGAGCGCCTCCAGGACCAGGTCGGCCATGGCCTGGTGTCCCGTGGAGTTCGGGTGGTAGGGGACGCCGTCGCCGCCGGTGCTGCCGTTGACCCAGCGGTCGCCCTCGGCGGCGCAGGGACCGTGGTCGCCGTCGGCGCCGTAGGGGTCGGCGACGAGGACGCCGGCGTCGGCTGCCACGTCGAGGAACACCTCCTGCAGGCGCTCGCCGACCGTCCGCACGATCTCCGCCTCCTCGGGCGTGTACGTCAGTTGCGCGCACGCCTCCTCGGGCACCAGGACGGGATAGGTGACGAGGACGACCGTCGCCTCGGGAGCCCTCTGCTGCAGCAGCTCGAACATGGTCGTGAGCGACTCCCGCAGGGCCGGGTACTGGTCCTCCCGGGCAGCCTGGGCCGCGGTGCACGTCGTGGCCGGGTCACCACAGGCGAAGGTGGTGGCGGCATAGCCCAGGTCGTTGCCGCCGACGGTCACGGTGACCAGGGCGGTGTCGGCCGTCACCGCGTCACCCTGCGGCGGGGCCGCGTCCTGCGGGGTGTCGATGACGTTCGCGGTGGTCGCACCGCTGCAGGTGACGTCGACGAGCTGCAGGTCGAGCTCCGCGGCCACGAGACTGGCGTAGTTGCGGCCGGAGCGGCCGCACTCCGGGCCCTGCGGCTCGATGCCCGGTCCTGCCGCGAACGAGCTCCCCAGGGCGACGTAACGGGCACCCTCCGGCACCTCCACCGCGGTCGTCCCCTCGCCGGCGGACTCCTCGGCGGCAGACTCCTCGGCGGCAGAGGTCCCGGGCGTCGCGGCGGAGCCGCCGTCGTCCCCGTTCCCGCACCCGGCCAGGAGCAGGGCGGCCACGGTCAGGCCGATCCCAGCCCAGCTCGTACGCATGGCCGCGCAGCGTACTTCCGGGTCGCGCCGCCCCTGCGGACACGCCGGCGGGGGTCGGCCGGCCAGACCGACGACCGGTCCGCGCGCCCGACACCGGCGTGACCTGCGGCTCCAGAAGTGCCCCCGGCAGGATTCGAACCTGCGACACACGGTTTAGGAAACCGATGCTCTATCCCCTGAGCTACGGGGGCGCGGCCGTCACGATCCCACAGCCGCGCCCCGGCTCCGGAGCGGACTCCCCGTACCAGCCCACCGGTCGGGCGTTCAGCGCCGAGAACCCCACCGTCAGCGGCGCGTCCGCGGCGCTGCTGGAGAGGTGGGCCTGAGCCCGACCGCACCCGGCGCCGCCGGGCGGCGCTGCGGGGACGCAGCCGCGGTGGCGGGGCGCACTACCGTCGGACCATGACCGGCCTGCTGGCGGCGGTGGCGCTGGTGGTGGTGCTCGCCCTCGTGCTCGTGTGGGTCACGTGGCCCGAGCGCCGCCTGCTGGCGGGGACGGGGACGGGGACCGGGCGGCCGGCGCTGTCGCCGCGGGACCGCGCGCGGATGGCCGAGGCCGTCGCGGCGGCGCGGTGGGTGCCGGCCCACGACGAGGTCGACGGGCGCACGCGGGTGCTGCTGCGGCGCTCGTGCACCGGCCTCGACGGACTGCCCCTCGTCCTCGAGGAGCGGGTCTTCGCGGAGTTCCCCGCGGACGACCCGGCGTGGGAGGCGCGCTTCACCGAGGCGATGGCCGGGGCCCGGTTCCGGTGCCGCTATCTCGACGGCGAGGAGCGGCCGGCGTAGACCGGGATCCGCGGCCCCGGGCGGCGACGGCAGGATGGCGGCCATGGGACAGGTCGTGGCCACCGCCGAATCCGTCGTCCGCGCCCCCGTCGAGCAGGTGCGCGCCGGCCTCGCCGACTACTCCGGCGTCCGCAGCCGGGTGCTGCCCGAGCAGTTCTCCGACTACCGCGTCGAGTCCGGTGGGCAGGGCGCGGGCACCCGCGTCGCCTGGCGCTTCGCCGCCACCTCGAAGCGGGTGCGGGAGCAGCTGGTCGAGGTCTCGCAGCCCGACGCCGACACGCTGGTCGAGCGCGACACCCGCTCGTCGATGGTGACCACCTGGACGGTGCACCCGGCCGACGCGGGGACGACGACCGTGCGGGTGCGGACGACGTGGGACGGCGCCGGCGGCGTCGGCGGCTTCTTCGAGCGCACGTTCGCGCCCAAGGGCCTCCGCCGCGTCTACACCGACCTGCTCGCCCGGCTCGAGCGCGAACTGGGCGCCGCGGCCTGAGCCGGGGGCCGGGCGGCGCGGCCGGCGGTCCGCCGCACCAGCTCGACGATCGTGGCCGGGCGGTCGGACTGCGGCGCGTGTCCTGCCGCCAGCAGCGGCCGGAAACGGGAGCCGGGCACGAGCGGCAGGTAGCGGACCGTCTGCCCCGACGCGATCCAGTCGGCGGCGCCCTGCACCAGGGTCACCGGGCAGTCGATGCGGTCCATCCCCCGGGGGACGTCGAGCAGCAGCGCCCACAGCAGCGTGCGCCAGTAGTCGCGGGAGTCCGCGAACCCCTCGCGGGCGCCGACCGCCTCCTCGGGCGAGGTGCTCCACGGCCGCGCCTTGAGCGTCGCCAGCAGCGCCGTCCGGCCCAGCGCCGACCGCGACAGCGGCTCGATCAGCGGCGCCGTCGTCCGCCCGACCACGCGGGCCACCGCCATGCCGGTGCCCTGGACGAGCCGCTCGGGCGGCAGGTTGAGGCCCGAGGGCGCGATGGCGACGACCGAGCGCGCACGCCCGCGCCGGGCGAGCTCCAGCGCCAGCCGGGCGCCCAGCGAGTTGCCCAGCACGTGGGCGGTGGCCACGCCCTCGGCGTCGAGGGTCCGCTCGACGGCGTCGGTGAGGGCCGCGACGGTCGGCCGGCGGTCCAGCGCGAGCGAGCGTCCGACGCCGGGCAGGTCGGCGTTCAGGAGGGTGAAGGACTCCGACAGCGCCGGGACCACGGCGGTGAAGTCCCGGCGCGAGCTGCCCCAGCCGTGCAGCAGGAGCAGTGGGTCCCCGCTGCCGGAGCGGGTGAGGGAGAGCGGTGCGGTCACCGTTCCCCGGTACCCGGCGGCGCGGCGGGCAGGCGGTGAGCCCGCGCACGTCGGTTCGGCGGCACGCGACCGGATGACGGGGGACCATGGGCCGGTGAGCTCCGCACCCGCCGCCGTCGAGGAGGCCGCCGTCGTCCCGGGGCTGGCGGAGCTGGCCGACCTGGTCGGCGACGGGGAGGCGCTGGTCCTCTCCGGCGCCGGGCTGTCGACCGACTCCGGCATCCCCGACTACCGCGGAGCGACCGGCTCGCTGCGCCGGCACACGCCGATGACGTGGCAGACCTTCCGGCGCGACCCCCGCGGCCGCCACCGGTACTGGGCCCGCAGCTTCGTCGGCTGGCGGCAGATGCGCGCGGCCCGCCCCAACCCCGGCCACCGCGCCGTCGCCGACCTGCAGGCCGCCGGCCTGCTCAGCGGCGTGGTCACGCAGAACGTCGACGGGCTGCACCAGGCCGCCGGCGCGCGGGACGTGGTCGAGCTCCACGGCGGGCTGGACCGGACCGTCTGCCTGCAGTGCGGCGACGTCGCCTCCCGCGCGGACCTCGACGCGCGGCTGCGCGCGGCCAACCCCGACTTCGGCCCGCGGGCCGACGAGGTCAACCCCGACGGCGACGCCGAGCTGCCCGACGAGGTGCTCGACGGCTTCGTGATGGTCGGCTGCCTGGCCTGCGGCGGCGGACCGCTCAAGCCCGACGTCGTCTTCTTCGGCGAGACCGTGCCGCGCGACCGCGTCGACCACTGCTCCCGGCTGCTCGAGGGCTCCGGCAGCCTGCTGGTGCTCGGCTCCTCCCTGACGGTGATGAGCGGCTACCGCTTCGTGCTGCGCGCCGCCGAGCTCGGCATCCCGGTGGCGGTGGTCAACCTGGGCCCCACCCGCGGCGACGCGAAGGTCGACGTCAAGGTCGACGCCCCGCTGGGCACGGTGCTGCCCGAGCTGGTCACCCGGCTCGCGTGACCCGCGAGGTCGAGCGCACCGACGACGGCCGCTGGATCGTCGTCGACGGCCGCCGCTGGCGGGCCGCCGACCCCGCCCTGCCCGACGACGTCCGGGCCCGGCTGCTGCACCACCTCGGGGTCGCCCGCGCCGCGGTGCGCAGCGCCGGCCGGTCCGGCGACCCCGGGGCGCTGGCAGCCGCCCGCGTCCGCGTGCAGCTGGCCAAGACCGGGCTGGGCGAGCGGGGGGAGGCCTGGTGGGACCAGGACGACGACGCCCGGCGCGCGCGGTGGGAGGCGGCGCTGCGCGAGCTCGACGCCTGACCGGGCGGGCGGCCCCGGACTCGGCGAGGATCGACGGCGATGCAGACCTTCCTGCCCGTGGCCGACTTCGCCGAGAGCGCGCGGCTGCTGGACTCCCCGCGGCTGGGCAAGCAGCGGGTCGAGACCCTCCAGGTGCTCCGCGCGCTCGAGCTCCCCGACTACGGCTGGGTCTCGCACCCGGTCGTGCGGATGTGGCGCGGCCGGACGCCGGCGCTGGTCGCCTACGGCCTGGCGATGGTGCGGATCTGGCGCGAGCGGGGCTTCGCCGACAGCACCTACACCCTGATCGGCGAGTTCGCGCCCGAGGTCGTGGACACCCCGCAGGAGGAACTGGCCCGCGCGGGGCTGCTGCCCTCGTGGCTCGGCGACCCGGCGCTGCACCTGTCGCACCGGTCGAACCTGCTGGCCAAGGAGCCGGACTTCTACCGGCCGCTGTTCACCGAGCGGTTCGGCCCCGAGCCCGACGACCTGCCCTACGTGTGGCCCGAGCCCGACGACCTCCCCCCGGCGCCCGAGCCGGACGGCGTCCGCGTCTGGGTGGTGCGGCCGCGGTCGCACAACGAGCTGGGCGCCTGCCTGGCCGCCGGCGTGGTGGGGCTGGGCACCCAGTCCGGCATCGACGTCGACGCCACCGGCCTCACCCCGGCCGAGCTGCGGGCGCTGTCCAAGGAGCTGTCCGGACGGCGGCCGGCCAAGGACCTGCGCCAGCTGTCGGCGCTGCTCGACGAGATGGCGCCGGGGGACCTGGTGGGGCTGCCGATCGAGCACGGCGCGGGCCTGCTGCTCGGCGAGGTCGTCGGCGACTACCTGTTCGAGGGCCGCGAGCTGCTGCCGCACCGGCGTCCGGCCCGCTGGGACCGCGTCGTCCCGCGCGCCGCGGCGCGCCCGCCGGCCACGCTGCAGGACCCGCGCGCGCTGTTCTCCGTGGTCCTCGACCCGGCGCACGTGCCCGGCGCCTGACGCTCACCCCAGCTCGGCGGCCAGCCGCTCCCGCGCCGCGGCCCGGTGCACGGGCCGGTGGGTGGCCAGCACCGCCGTCCACACCGCGGCGTGCAGCCGCCGCAGCTCCAGCCACGGCGCCAGCTCGGCGTCGGTCGGGGAGCCGGGGACGGCGTCGAGGGCGGCGCGGCCGTCGAGCCGGGTCGTCAGCCGGAGGCAGGCCAGGTCCCAGGCCCGCGGACCGGGGGAGGTGTCCTCGAGGTCGGTCCACCGCCAGCCGCCGGCGGTGGCGAGCAGGTTGCCGGGGTGGGCGTCGCCGTGCAGCGCGCCGACCTCCCCGGCCAGCCGCGGGCGCAGGGCGGCCAGCCGCTCGCGCAGGCGGCCGACCTGCGCGTCGGTCGCGCCCCAGCGGGGACCGGCGGCGGCGAAGGCGGCCAGGTCCTGCAACGGCCGGTCCAGGGGCTCGCCGTCCGGCGGCGGGACGGCGGCGAGGTGCTCGTGCAGCGTGCCCAGCTCCCGGGCCACCTCCGCCGGCCCCGGCCGCTCGGGTCGCACCTCGACGTACCGCCAGAACGAGACGACCAGCCCGCCGCGGACGTGCGGACCCGGCGGCAGGAGGTCGCTGGGCGGGACGACGCCGGCGCCGGCGCCCGCCAGCGCCGTGGCGAGCGCGACCTCGCGGCCGAACGGCACGGTGGCGTCCGGGCGCAGGTCCCTGGTCAGGGTCGCCACCCTGGCCACCACGGGAGCCGGTGCGAGGTGCACGACGACGTTGACGCCGTCGGCGAGCACCCGCGGGTCCGTCGGGCGGAGGCCGGCGCCGGCGGCCACGGCGCGCGCGGCGGCGACCGCGGCCGCCGCCGTCACGCCGAGGGCAGCGGCACGTTCTGCAGCCGTACCTGGCCGCGGGCGACGACCTTGCCGTCCTCGGCGCGGCTGAGTACGACCTGCCACAGCTGCAGCGTGCGGCCCTGCTGGACCGGCTCGGCGACCACGTCCAGCCGCCCGGCGGTCATCGGCCGCAGGAAGTCGGTCGAGTTGTTGACGCCGACGGCGAACTGGCCCCGCTCGGCGACCGCCGCGCTCGCGCCGATGCTGGCCGCGGACTCGATGACGGTGCAGTAGAGGCCGCCGTGCACCACTCCCCACGGGGTGTGCTGCTGCGGCCCGGTGTCGACGGTGCCCGTCACCCGCGTGCCGGTGGCCTCGGTGACGTCGAAGGCGGTGGCCGCCACGAACGGGCTGGCCGAGGTGAGGTCGACCGGCGGCAGCTCGGCGCTCATGCGGCGTCCCAGACGAGGCAGAAGGGGTGGCCGACCGGGTCGGCGTAGACGCGGAAGTCGCCACCGCCGCCGGGCAGCTTGCGGGCGCCCAGCGCGAGCGCCTTCGGCTCGGCCTCGTCGACGTCGGTCACGAACACGTCGAGGTGGAACTGCTGGGGCCGGTCGGGGTCGGGCCAGTCCGGGGGCCGCAGGTCCGGTGCCTGCTGGAAGGCCAGCCGGTGGCCCTGGCCGGTGACGACCACCCAGTCGTCGCCGGGGCCGCCCTTGCTCACCTCCATCCCGAGCAGTTCCGCGTAGAACGTGGCGAGTGCGTGCGCGTCGGGCGCGTCGATCACGACGGAGTGCAGCTGGCCGATCATGGGCCTCATCCTGGCGGCGCCGGTGGGGTCCGGCCCAGGCGGTATCCGGCCAGGTACCGCGCTGATCCGGCCGACCCGCCCGGCGGGCGCCGGACCGGCGCGGTGACGGAGGATCGACGCCGTGCCCGACGCCGTCCCCGCCCCCCGCCTCGGCTCCCTGACCTGGCTCCCCGCCGCCGACCACCCCGAGCTGCTCGGCCGGCCGGTGGCCGCAGCTCTCCCCGCGCTGCGGGGGACCGGCTGGGTCGCCGCCATCGACGAGGACCTGGCCGACACCGCGGCGTTCACCGAGGCGTACGAGGTCCCGCTCGCCGCGTCGGCCAACTGCGTCGTCGTCGCCGCGCGCCGGGCGGGGGAGACGACGCTGGCCGCGTGCCTGGTCCCCGCGACCACGCGGGCCGACGTCAACGGGCTGGTCCGCCGCCACCTCGGGGCGCGCAAGGCCTCGTTCGCGCCGCAGGACGTCGCGGTGGCCGGCAGCGGCATGGCCTACGGGGGGATCACGCCCGTCGGGCTGCCCGCGGACTGGCCGGTCCTGGTCGACGCCGCCGTGGCTGCCGCCGACCTCGTGGTCGTCGGCTCGGGCACCCGCGGCAGCAAGCTCGCCGTCCCCGGCCCGGTGCTGGCGGCGCTCCCCGGCGCCGAGGTCCTCGACGGGCTCGGCCGGCCGCTGCCGCCGGAGCCGGAGCAGCCGCGGCCGGCCGGCCCGGTCGCCGTGGCCGAGCGGGCGCCGGACGACCGCGACCTGGGCTGGGGCGAGCGGCCCGCCGACCCCACCGACGACGACCGCCGCTACCTCGAGGACCGCCCGCCGCACTGGGGCAGCGACTGATGAAGGACCTCGTCCTTCTCACCCCTCGCGAGCTCGGGGCGAGCCTCCGGACGAGGCCGGACGGCGGGTCCCTACAGCTGGCCGGGCAGCGTGGTCGTGCCCGGACCGATCGGGTCGTGCCCCGGGCCCATGCCCTGCTGGGCGCGCAGCAGGTCGCGGATCTCCACCAGCAGCTCCACCTGGGTCGGCGCGACCGGCCCGGCCTCCTCGCCCTGCCTGCGCCGCTCGATGATCTTCTTGAGCGGCAGCACGACGAGGAAGTACACGACCGCCGCGGTGATGACGAAGGTGATCACCTGGCTGATGAAGGCGCCGTAGTCGAACACCTGGCCGCGGACCGTGAACGTCCCGCCCAGTTCACCGCCGCCGCCGAACACGGCGATGAGCGGCGTGAGGAACGAGTCGGAGAACGCGGTCACCACCGCGGTGAAGGCCGCACCGATGACGACCGCGACGGCCAGGTCGACGACGTTGCCGCGCAGCAGGAAGTCCTTGAAACCCTTCAACATGTGCCCATTGGCGCACGCGCTCGCGGAACGGCGCCAGCGCGACACCCAGCGTCACGGCGGGGGCAGGCTGAGCGTGAGGGTCGCGGTGGTCGCCGCGGCCGCGAGGTCGGCCGCCGTCTCGGCGTCGACGGCCAGCAGGAGCAGCCCGACGGCCGGGTCGTCGGCACCGGGGGAGGCCAGGAGCACCAGCGCGCCGGCGGCCACCCGGCGTGCCTGCGTGTCGCCGTCGGCGGTGGCCAGGACGTCGACCCGGTCCCCGGGGCGCGCCAGTGCGCCCACCGCCGCGTCGGCCGGGCGCACCGGCGCGGCGACGGTGCCCGGCGGCAGGAGCGCGGTCAGCCCGGAGCCCACCAGGCGGACGTCGGTGACCGGCTCCCCGGCGCGCAGGGCGCCGGCGAGCGTGCGGCCCACCAGCCCGGCCGGGTCGCCGACCGCGCCGCCGGGCGCGGACGGCAGCCGTGCGACGGCCAGCTGACCGGCGGCCAGCACGGTGCCGGCGGGCAGGTCCGCCGCGGCGGTGACGACGGCCACGCCGGGCTCGCCGGCGGCGGGCTCCGCCGGCTCCGGGCGCAGGGCGAGCACGAGCGCGAGGGCGGCCAGCAGTGCGGCCAGGCACCGGCGGACGAGGTGGACGACCGAGCGGGGGCGGCGCAGGCGGACCATGCCCCGACGGTGCGCGGCCGGCCGCCCGGGTGGGCGACCGGCCGCGGAGGTGTGGAGAGCGGTGCGGGCTGTGGACGGCGCGGGCGCCGGCCGCGGGTCAGCCGGCGCTGGCCGCCTTGGCGCCGCTGCCGGTGCTGGACGACGACGAGGACGACGAGGAGGAGGACGACGAGCTGCTCGTCGAGGACTCCTTCTTCGCGCTGCCTCCGCCGTCGGAGCCCGAGGTCGACGACGCCGCGGACGACGACTCGCTCGACGAGGAGGACCCGCGGCTGTCGGTCCGGTAGAAGCCCGAGCCCTTGAAGACGACGCCGACCGAGCCGTACACCTTGCGCACCGGGGCGCCGCACTGCGGGCACTCGCTGACGGGCGCGTCGGTGAAGGACTGCACGACCTCGAACTCGTGCTTGCCGTCGGGGTTGGTGCAGGCGTACTGGTAGGTCGGCACGGCGGGATGCTCCTGGTCGGACGCGGTGTGGGGCGCGCCGGGCTGGCACTCTCGCCCGGCGACTGCCAATGATGCGCTCTCCCGCGCCGTCCGTCCATCACCCGCCGGTGCGCCGCTGCCCACGCCCGCACCGTGCCGGGGTCCTCGGTCCCTGGCGACGCGCGCGGGCCCGGCGGGACAGTGGGCCGCCACGGGGGGCGACTCCATCCGTCACGGGGGAGGACCCGATCGGGAGCGTTGCCATGACCGTGGACGAGACCAAGCTGAACGACCTGCTCGGGCGGTTCGTCGTCGACGCCGGTGCCGGCTTCCAGGTGCTCGGGGCGGTCCTCGGGGACCGCCTGGGGCTCTACCGGGCGCTGCTGGAGGTGATGCCGGCGGAGCCCGCCGACGTGGCGCGGGCGGCGGGCGCCGACGAGCGGTACGTCCGCGAGTGGCTGTCGGCGCAGGCCGCCGGGGGGTACGTCACCTACGAGGCGGAGAGCGGGCGCTTCTCGCTCACCGAGGAACAGGCCTTCGCCTTCGCCGCACCGGACGGCATGAACGCCGCCGCGGCCTTCCTGATCCCGCTCGCCGCGATCAAGAGCGTCGACCGGCTGGCCGAGGCCGTCCGCACCGGCGAGGGGTTCCCCTGGCACGCCCACGACGCGGCGCTGTTCGAGGGGACCGAGCGCTTCTTCCGCCCCGGCTACGCGGCCAACCTCGTGTCGTCCTGGATCCCGGCGCTGGACGGCGTCGAGGACCGGCTCCGGGCCGGTGCGCGGGTCGCCGACATCGGGTGCGGCCACGGGTCCTCGACGCTGCTGATGGCCACCGCCTACCCGGCGTCCCGGGTCGTCGGCTTCGACTACCACGAGGCGTCGATCGACCAGGCGCGCAAGCGGGCGGTCGAGGCCGGGGTCGCCGACCGCGTGTCGTTCGAGGTGGCCCGCGCGGCCGACTTCCCGGGCGAGGGCTACGAGCTGGTCACCGTCTTCGACGCCCTGCACGACATGCCCGACCCGGTCGGCGCCGCCCGCCACGTGTGCGGGTCGCTCGCGCCCGACGGCACGTTCCTGGTGGTCGAGCCGTACGCCGGCGACCGGCTCGAGGACAACCTCAACCCGGTGGGCCGGCTGTTCTACGGGGCGTCGACGGTGCTCTGCGTGGCGCACTCCAAGACCGAGGAGCCGCGGACGGCGCTCGGGGCGCAGGCCGGCGAGGCACGGCTCACCGAGGTGCTGCGGCAGGCCGGCTTCGGCCGCGTCCGGCGGGCCGCGGAGACGCCGTTCAACCTCGTGCTGGAGGCGCGTCGGTAGAGGCCGGACCGGTACCCGGGCGCGGGCCGTACCGTCGGGCCGTGACGACCCGGTGGCTGGACGACGAGCAGCAGCGCGCGTGGCGTGCGTGGCTGAGCGTGAGCGAGCTCGTCCCGCGGGTGCTCGACGCCCAGCTGCAACGGGACGCCGGCCTCAGCCACGCCGCCTACGTCGTCCTGGCGATGCTGTCGGAGGCGCCCGGGCGGGCCCGGCGGATGAGCGACCTGGCCCGCCGCGCCAACCAGTCGCAGAGCCGGCTGTCGCACACCGTCGGCCGGCTGGAGGAGCGCGGGTGGGTGCGCCGGGAGCGCGCCACCGAGGACGGCCGCGGCAACCTCGCCGTCCTCACCGACGCCGGCTGGGACGTGGTCCGGCAGGTCGCGCCGGGCCACGTCGAGGCCGTCCGTGCCGCCATGTTCGACCCGATGACGCCGGAGCAGACCCGGGCGCTGCGCGAGGCGCTGGAGCAGGTGCTCGAGCGCCTCGACCCCGACCACAGCCTGCGGGTCGAGCACGGCGCCGACGCCGCCCCCGGGCGCTGACCCGGGAAGCGGCGCCGGTGCCGGCGGCGTTGCCCGCAGCATGACCGAGCCGCTGCCGCTGTCCGTCCTGGAGCTGGCCACCGTCGGGACGGGCCAGTCGACCGCCGACGCGCTCGCCGCCACCACCCGCGTCGCCCAGGCCGCCGACCGGCTCGGCTACACCCGCGTCTGGGTCGCCGAGCACCACAACATGCCGGCCGTCGCGAGCACCAACCCGCCAGTCCTGATCGCCCACCTGGCCGCGGTCACCGACCGGATCCGCGTCGGCTCGGGCGGGGTCATGCTGCCCAACCACGCGCCGCTCGTGGTCGCCGAGCAGTTCGCGCTGCTCGAGGCGCTGCACCCTGGGCGGATCGACCTGGGCATCGGCCGCGCCCCGGGCACCGACGCCCCGACCGCGATCGCGCTGCGCCGGGACCCGGCGGCGCTGTCGGCCGAGGACTTCCCGCAGCACCTGCTCGACCTGCTCGGCCTGCTGGGCGACAGCCGCGTCGAGGGCGGGCTGGCCGAGCGGTTCAGCGCGACCCCGGCCGCGAGCAGCGCCCCGGCCGTCGTGCTGCTCGGCTCGAGCGGCTTCTCCGCCCAGCTGGCCGGGCAGCTCGGCCTGCCGTTCGCCTTCGCCCACCACTTCGGCGGCCCGCACGTGGGAGCCGCCGTCGCGCTCTACCGCGACACCTTCCGGCCCTCCCCGGTGCTCGACCGGCCCTACACCGTCGTGACGGCGAACGTGCTGGCCGCCGAGACCGACGAGGAGGCCCGCCGGCTCGCGCTGCCGGGCCGGCTGATGCGCCTGGCCATCCGCACCAACCGGCTGCGCCCGGTGCCCTCGCTGGAGGAGGCGCTCGTCGACCCCGAGCGGGCGGCCGCCGAGGCGATGCCGAGCAACGCCGTCGTCGGCTCGCCCGCCACCGTCGTCGAGGACCTGCGCCGCCTGGCCGCGGACACCGGGGCCGACGAGCTGATGCTGTCGGCGTCCACCCACGGCGTCGCCGAGCGGGTCCGCAGCCTGGAACTGGTGGCCGGCGCCTGGGGGCTGCCCGGCGCGCAGCGGCCGGCGGCCTGACCCGGCCGGACGCCGTCCTCCTCGGCGGCGTCCTCCCTCACCGCACACCGTGAGGGAGGACGCGGCCGGGTCAGGGGACCTGGTCGCGGCCGGGCTCAGCGCCCCAGGTGGCGGTAGCGGTGCAGGCGGCTGCGGAAGCGCTCGTTGTCGTCGCGGCCCAGCAGCCCGGCCAGCTCCTCGCCCAGCACCCGGCCCAGGCGCAGGCAGAACTCCTGCGGCTCGTCGGCGGCGTCGGGGCGCTCGGGCACGACGCGGTCGATGATGCCGGCCCGCCACAGGTCGGTCGCCCGCACGCCCTGGTGCGCGGCCATCTCGTCGGCCCGGTCGACCGTCCGGTGCACGATCACGCTGGCCCCCTCGGGCGGCAGCGGGCCGAGCCAGCCGTTGGCCGCCGACAGCACCCGGTCGGCCGGCACCAGGGCCAGCGCGCCGCCGCCGGTGCCCTGGCCCAGCAGCACCGCGATCGTCGGTGCCTTGAGCATCACCAGGTCCTGCAGGCAGCGGGCGATCTCGGCGGCCAGGCCACCCTCCTCGGCCTCCCGCGACAGCGCGGCGCCGGGGGTGTCGATCAGCGTGACCAGCGGCAGGCGCAGCTCCGCGGCCAGCCGCATGCCGCGCCGGGCCTCGCGCAGCGCCGCCGGGCCCAGCGGCGCCGACAGCGACTGGCCGCGCCGGTCCTGCCCGAGCACCACGCACGGCGCCCCGCCGAACCGGGCTAGGGCCAGCAGCAGGCCGGGGTCCTTCTCGCCGGCGCCGGTGCCCGACAGGCCGACGACGTCGGTGGCCGCGGTGCGCAGCAGCCGCCGCACGCCGGGCCGGTCGGTGCGGCGGGAGGCGGTGACGACGTCCCACGCCGACCGGCCGTCCTCCGGGTCGTCGGCGTCGCTGCCGTCCTCGGCGGTGGGCCGCTCGGCGCCGGCGACGTCCTGGTGCCAGGTGCGGCGGGCGGCCAGCACGCGCAGCGCCCGGTCGGCGACGTCGGCGATGTCCTCGTGCGCGACCACCGCGTCGATCAGCCCGCGCTCGGCCAGGTGCTCGGCGGTCTGCACGCCCTCGGGGAACGGCTCGCCGTAGAGCGCCTGGTAGACCCGGGGGCCGAGGAAGCCGATCGAGGCGCCGGGCTCGGCGATCGTCACGTGCCCCAGCGACCCCCACGAGGCGAGCACCCCGCCGAAGGTCGGGTGCCGCAGGTAGACCAGGTAGGGCAGCCCGGCCTCCTTGTGCCGGGCGATGGCCGCGGTGATGCCGATCATCTGCAGGAAGGCGACGGTGCCCTCCTGCATCCGTGTGCCCCCGGAGACAGGTGCGGCCAGCAGCGGCAGCCCCTCCTCCGTGGCCCGCTCCACCGCGGCGATCAGCCGCTCGGCGGCGGCCACCCCGATGGAGCCGGCGAGGAAGCCGAACTCGCCGGCGACGACGGCCACGCGGCGGCCGCGCAGCCGCCCCTCGCCGGTGATGATCGCCTCGTCCTGGCGGGTCTTCTCCCCGGCCCTGACCAGCTCGGCCGCGTACGCCGGGTCGACGTCGCGCACCGGGATGGGCGCGTCCCACGACGTCCACGACCCCGGGTCCAGGACCCGGTCGCGCAGCGTGCGGGCGTCGGTGCCACTCATGTGTTCCCCTCGGTCGGCTCCGCCTTCAACCAGGCGCGGAGCTCGGAGTCTGACGCGCCGAGCACGGGGGGAGCGGTGTGGTCGCGGCGGGTGGTCTCCGTCTCGCCGTCCGGGCCGGCCGCGAAGAAGCGCAGCGGCGGGCCGGGCAGCTGCAGCCGGCCCAGGGTCGCGTGGTCGACGTCGACCAGCAGCCCCTGCGACAGCGTCTGGTCCCAGCCGTAGGTCTCGTCGAGGGTGCGCACCTTGCCCGCCGGGATCCCGGCCGCGGCGAGCCGGGCGAGCAGGTCCTCGGGCCCGATGCCGGCGAAGGCCTCCTCGAGCAGCGCGATGACGCGGTCGCGGTTGCCCACCCGCTCGCCGTTGGTGGCCAGCCCCTCGGCCTCGGCGTCGAGGCCGAACTCGGCGCACAGCCGCCGCCACAGCGACTCCGACCCGCAGGAGAGCTGCACGCTGCCGCCGGCGCAGCGGAACAGCCCGTACGGGGCGATCGAGGGGTGGTGGTTGCCCTGCGCCCGGTTGACCTGCCCGCCGACGGTCCACGCCGTCCCCTGGAAGGCGTGCACGCCGACGATCGCGGCGAGCAGGGACGTGCGCACCACCTGGCCGCGGCCGGTGCGCTCGCGCTCCAGCAGCGCGGCGAGCACCCCGTAGGCGCCGTAGATGCCGGCCAGCAGGTCGCCGATGGGGACGCCGACCCGCTGCGGGTCGTCGGGGCCCGAGCCGGTCAGCGACATCAGCCCGGCCTCGCCCTGGGCGATCTGGTCGTAGCCGGCGCGGCCGCCCTCGGGTCCGTCATGCCCGAAGCCGCTGATCGCCAGCGTCACCAGCCGCGGGTTGAGCTCGGCCAGCACGTCGGTGCCGAAGCCCAGGCGGGCCAGCGTGCCGGGGCGGAAGTTCTCGAGCAGCACGTCGGCGCGGCGGACCAGCTCCCGCAGCAGCCCCTTGTCGCCCTCGTCCTTGAGGTCGAGGGTCAGCGACTCCTTGTTGCGGTTGGCCGACAGGAAGTAGGTCGACTCCCGGTCGCCCTGGTCGGGCTGCACGAACGGCGGGCCCCAGCCGCGGGTGTCGTCCCCGGTGCCGGGGTTCTCCACCTTGATCACGCGGGCGCCGAGGTCGCCGAGCATCATCCCGGCGTGCGGGCCGGCCAGCGCCCGGGTCAGGTCGACGACGAGGACGCCGTCCAGGGGTCCGGCCACGGTCGTACTCCGATCGGTCTAGAGCCAGCCGGGCACGACGAACACGAGCCAGGCCAGGAACGGTCCGACGACCACGACGATCGACGAGTAGCCCAGGATCTGCCTGTAGAAGCGGTCCCTGTCGACGTCCTGCGCGTTGGCGAGCACCAGTGCGCCGTTGGTCGAGAACGGGCTGACGTCGACGATCGTCGAGGCCACGGAGAGGGCGACCACCACCCCGACGGTGCCGATGTCCCCGGCCTGCAGGAACGGCACCGCCAGCGCGATGGCCACGCCGATGATCGCCGTCGACGACGCGAAGGCCGACACCACCCCCCCGATGTAGGCCAGCAGGAGGGCGATCAGCAGCGGTGCGCCCAGGCCGATGACCGCCTCGCCGACGTAGTCGATCGTGCCCGCCTCCTGCAGCACGAACACGAAGCTGAGCACCCCGGCGATGAGCAGCACCGTCGACCAACTGATCTGGCTGACCGCCCCCTTGTGCCGGGCGGCGGCGAAGGTGGCCAGCACCGTCGCCACGGTGATCGAGACGAAGCCGATGTCCAGGTCGAACACGAGCGCCAGGACGGCGACGGTGGCCAGCCCGAGCAGGGTGAGCACCTGGTCGAAGGTGACCCGCTGCGCGGTGAGCACCGTGCCGCCGTCCCCGTCGTCGTGCCGGTCCTCCCGGTCCGGGCCGCCCACGGCGGGACCGGCTGCGGCGCCGTGCCCCTGCACCTCGGTGGTGTGGTCCCCGCCGTGCCCGGCCTCGGCCGGCGCCTCGACGGTGATCTTCCGGCCGAGCAGCTGCCGGCCGCCGAGCAGGACGAACAGCACCAGGGCGATGGCGATGTTGAAGAACAGGCTGCCCAGGAAGACGGTGACCGGGCTGGACTCCAGCCCCTCGTCCTCGACGATCGTGTTGACCGTGACGCCGTAGACGCTGATCGGCGAGAACCCGCCGCCCTGTGCGCCGTGGATCACCATCATGCCCATCAGCAGCGGGTTGATCCCGTGCCGGGCGGCGAAGGTCAGCGCGATCGGGGCGATGATCGCCACCGCGGCGGGGGAGAGGGCGCCGATCGCGGTCAGCAGCGCGGTGACGGCGAACATGATCCACGGGATCGCGGCGACGTGTCCGCCCACGAGCCGGACGGCGCCGCGGACCAGCAGGTCGACGGTGCCGTTGTTCTGCGCGATGGCGAACAGGTAGGTGACCCCGATCAGGGTCACCACGAGCTCGGCCGGGAAGCCGGCGAGGATCTCGTCGGTGGTCAGCCCGACCGACAGCGTCCCGACCAGGAACGCCGCGACGAACGCGAGCGCCCCCATGTTGATCGGCAGGACCGTCGCGACGGCGAAGATCGCCACGAGGGCCAGGATCGAGACGATCTCGGGGGACACGGGGGCTCCAGTCGCCGGGGGCGGGCTGGCGCCACGGTGTCAGGTACTCGCGGGTAGCGCCTGCCAGCCGCCGGAGGGCGTGACGACCACGCCGACCCGGCGGTCGTGCGCCTCGGCGGGGAGCTCGTCGAGCAGCTCCTCGTCGTGGACGACGGCCACCAGCAGCGCGTCGGGCCGGGCGTGCAGCAGCGCCCGGTCGTAGAAGCCGCCGCCCCGGCCCAGCCGGACACCGGAGCGGTCGACGGCCACCGCCGGGACGACGACCGCCTCCGCCGTCCCGATCGCCGTGGGGCCCAGCCGCGGGCCGACCGGCTCCATCAGGCCGAAGCGCCCCGGGGCCAGCCGGCCGGTGTCGACGGCCCAGCGCAGCTGGGTGTCGCCGTCGGAGACGACCGGCAGCAGGACCCGGGCGCCGAGCTGGGTGAAGGCGGCCGGCAGCCGCCCGAAGCCCGGCTCGGACTCGTCGGGGCAGTAGGCGGCCACCGTGCGGACGCCGGACAGGCCGCGCAGCAGTGCCGTCGTGACCGCGGCGGCCGCGGCCGCGCGTTCGCCCTCGGGACGGGCCCGCCGGCGTTGCGCCAGCCGCGCGCGCAGCGCGGACTTGGCCGCACCCACCTCGTCCGGGGGAGTCACCGGCGCAGGCTAGCTGGATACGCTCCGCGACATGCCCAGCTCACGTGCCGCGCGCAAGGCCGTCATCCCCGTCGCCGGCATGGGGACCCGCTTCCTCCCCGCCACCAAGGCCGTGCCCAAGGAGCTGCTGCCGGTCGTCGACCGGCCGGCGCTGCAGTACATCGTCGAGGAGGCCGCCCGGGCCGGCCTCGGCGAGGTGCTCATGGTGACCGGCCGCAACAAGGCCGCGATCGAGGACTTCTTCGACCGGACGCCGGAGCTCGAGGCCGCGCTCGAGAAGAAGGGCGACGCCGGCCGGCTGGCCGCGGTGCAGGAGTCCACCGACGTCGCGCAGGTGCACTTCGTCCGGCAGGGCGAGGCCCGCGGGCTCGGGCACGCCGTCCTGCAGGCCGCGGCCTTCGTCGGGGACGAGCCGTTCGCGGTCCTGCTCGGCGACGACCTCATCGACGCCCGCGACCACCTGCTCGAGCAGATGCTGGAGGTGCAGGCCGAGCACGGCGGCTGCGTGGTGGCCCTGCTCGACGTCGGCGCGGAGAACATCGACAAGTACGGCGCGGTGGCGATCGAGGAGGACACCCAGGAGGGCGTCGTCACGATCACCGGCCTGGTCGAGAAGCCGCCGGTCGACGAGGCCCCGAGCAGCCTGGCGATCATCGGCCGCTACGTGCTCGCGCCCGAGGTGTTCGACGTGCTGCGGGAGACCGCTCCCGGTCGCGGCGGCGAGATCCAGCTGACCGACGCGCTCGCGACCCTCGTCGAGCGCGGCGAGCCGGTGCACGGCGTGGTCTTCGACGGCCGCCGCTACGACACCGGCGACAAGCTCGACTACCTCAAGGCCGTCGTCCGGCTGGCGGTGGAGCGCGACGACCTCGGCCCGCCGCTGCGGACCTGGCTGACCGAGTTCGTGGCCGAGCTGCCCGCCGAGGGCGCGTCGCAGGCCTGACCCGCGCCCCGCAGGGGGGAGCATCGACGGTCGTGATGGGTGTGGACGACGACAGGGCCCCGTCGACGGTGGGGAGGGCGACGGTGACCGGGCACCGGGAGACCACGGCGCTCGACCTCCGCTCGGGGGCCGTGCGACCCGGCTCGGGCCCCGGCGCGGTGCAGCACACGGCGCAGATCGACCCCTCGGCGGTGCCGCCGCCCCCGGGGACGACGGAGCCGCCGCTGCCGCGCACCGTCGAGCAGCACCTCGACGAGATCCTCGCCGCGGTGCCCCAGCCCGACCCCATCGAGCTGGCCGTCCTCGACGCGCAGGGGCTGCTGTGCGCCGAGGAGGTCGTGAGCAAGCGCGCCCTGCCGGCGTACGACCAGGCCGCCCTCGACGGCTACGCCGCGCGCGCCGCCGACGTGGCCGCGGCGACGCTGGAGACCCCGGTGCAGCTGTCGGTGGTGGGGGAGACCGCCGCGGGCGCGTCCGGTCCGTCGTCCATCGGGCCGGGCCTGGCGCACAAGGTGTCGGCCGGCGCGCTGCTGCCCGGCGGCGCCGACGCCGTCGTGCCCGCGGTGTGGACCGACCGCGGCGTGGTCACCGTGACCGTGCACGCCGGGGTGGCCGCGGGCAACTACGTCCGCCGCGCCGGCGACGACGTCGCGCCCGGCACGCCCGCGGTCGCCGTCGGGACGCCGATCGGCCCGGCGCAGATCAGCCTCCTGGCCGCCGTCGGCCGCGAGCGGGTGCTCGTGCGCCCGCGCCCGCGGGTCGGCATCCTCTCCGCCGGCGGAGAGCTGGTCGACATCGCCACCGACCCCTCGCCGGGCCAGGCCGTCGACGTCAACAGCTACGCCCTGGCGGCGGCGGCCCGCGACGCCGGTGCCGACGCCTACCGCTCGGGCATCGTGCCCGCCGACCCGCGCCGGCTGTCGGAGGTGCTGGAGAGCCAGACCCTGCGCAGCGACCTGGTGCTGATCTCGGGCACCTTCGCCGACGACGGCGACCCGGTCCGCGAGGCGCTGGCCGCGCTCGGCGACGTCCGGTTCCGTCCCGTGACGATGCACCCCGGACCCGTCCAGGCCTTCGGCCGGATCGGCCGGGAGCAGGTCCCGGTCATCGTGGTGCCCGGCGAGCCGGTCGCGGCGCTGGTGGCCTTCGAGGTGTTCGTGCGGCCGGCGATCCGGCTGATGCTGGGCAAGCGCCAGTTGTTCCGCCGCACGGTGCAGGCGATCGCGGCCCAGCCGGTGTTCTCGCCGCTGGGCTACCGGCAGTACCTGCACGGGCAGGTCATGCGGCACCCCGACGGCGGTTACGTGGTCGAGCCGCTGGGCGACGGCGACGAGGCGATGCTCGCGCGCATGGCCCGCGCCAACTGCCTGATCGTCGTGGACGAGGACGTGACCGAGGTGGCGGCCGGCGGCCTGGTCACGGTCATGCCGCTGCTGCTCGGCGGCTGAGGCCCGGATGCTCAGCGATCCGGCGCTGCGGCCGGGGTGGCCGGCCACCCTGCGGTGGGGGCCGGTCGAGCTGCACCCGCTGCGCCGGTCCGACGCCGCCGAGTGGAGCCGCGTGCGGCTGGCCAACGAGGACTGGCTCACCCCGTGGGAGCCCACCGCCACCCAGCCGTGGGCGGTGCGGCACACGCCCGCGGCCTTCCGGGCGGTGCGCCGCCGGGTGCTGCAGCGGGCGCGGATGGGGCTGACCCTGCCCTTCACCATCCGGGTCGAGGGGCGGCTCGCCGGCCAGGTCACCATCGACAACGTCGTCCGCGGGGCGCTGCGCTCGGGCAACGTCGGCTACTGGCTCGACCGCGCGGTCGCCGGACGCGGCATGGCCTCGCTCGCCGTCGCGCTGGTGTGCGACCACGCCTTCGGCCCCGCCGGGCTGCACCGGCTGCAGGCCGACATCCGCCCGGAGAACGGGCCCAGCCAGCGGCTGGTCGAGCGTCTCGGGTTCCGCCGGGAGGGCCTGCTGCGCCGCTACCTGGACATCGACGGCGACTGGCGCGACCACCACACCTACGCGCTGCTGGCCGAGGACCACCCGCGCGGCGTCGTCGCGCACTGGCAGGCCCGCGCCGGCGGTTGAACCGGTGACGGAGCGGGTATGAACCGTCACCCGCCTAGCACGGAACCGGGCGGTCCCCGCCTGTCGCCGTGTCGACACGCCGCCGTCGCGGCACTCCAGTCACACAACACTCCGGCGACACACCGCGCGCCTCCCTCGGATGGGGTGCCCACCTGCATAACCTGCCGCGGCAAGTGACTCGTGTGACGGGTGGTGTTCTCATGGGATCGGGTGTCCTCCTGGCCGCTCTGGTCGTCCTCTGGTTCGTCGTGCTGGTGCCGATGGTGGTCACCCGCGGCGACGAGCGGACGCGACCGGTGGCGGGCGACTCCGGCCGCACGCTGCAGCGCCGGCGGGTCGTCGACCCGGTGGTCCACGCCGACACCGAGCGGGTCGCCATCGACCGCGGTGTCCTGCGCGAGACCGGCGAGCTGCGGGTCGACGTGCACGCCGTGCGGCGGCGCACGCTGGCCGGCCTCGTCGCGCTGGCGCTGCTCGCCCTCGTGGGCGCGCTCGTCGTCGCCCCCTGGGTGTGGGCGGTGCAGGTGCTGCTCGACGTCGCGGTGGTCGCCTATCTCGCCGTCCTGCGCGCCGCCGCCCGCCGCGAGCAGGCCGCGGCCCGCCGCGCCGCCCGGCTGGCCGCCCGCCGCGCCGCCCGCGTGGCGCCGGCGCCGCGCCCGGCGGTGGTCGAGGAGGAGCTCGGCGAGGTCGACGCCGGGGTCCCGGCCGAGCCGGTGCACCACACCGTCGGCCTGCGGCACCCGAGCCTGCCGCTGGCCCCGGTGCACCCGCTGCGCCCGGGCCGGGTCGTCGCCGCGCGCGCCGCGGCCCCG
Source organism: Blastococcus sp. SYSU D00813 (assembly GCF_054050735.1). Taxonomy (NCBI): domain Bacteria; kingdom Bacillati; phylum Actinomycetota; class Actinomycetes; order Geodermatophilales; family Geodermatophilaceae; genus Blastococcus; species Blastococcus sp. SYSU D00813. The sequence continues at coordinate 106,179 of NZ_JBJGZX010000012.1, read as the reverse complement.
GCCGGCTGGCAGAACAGCGCCGTCGTGGGCCTCGACGACGACGACATCGGCTTCGCCGACATCGACGAGTACGAGCCGCGGCGCGTCGCCAACCTCTGAGCGCCGATCGCGACACCCCGGCGCCGCCACCCCGTGGCGGCGCCGGGCTCGGCGGGCGGTACTCTTGGCTCCCGTCAGGGGCTGTAGCGCAGTCCGGTAGCGCACCTCGTTCGCATCGAGGGGGTCAGGGGTTCGAATCCCCTCAGCTCCACCCCGACACCCAGGGCGTCCTCCACCCGGAGGGCGCCCTGAGTCGTTCCGGGGGCGGGTGCGGTCGGAGGAGGACGGCGGATGGTGCACGAGGACGGCGGCGCGGCGGTCGCGGTGGAGGCGGTGCCGGGCGACCGGCTGCTGCCGGAGGCGGCGCGCATCGCCGAGCACCTGCTCGCCGTGCAGCAGCGGGTCAACGACCAGGTCGACCTCCTGCAGGCCGGCCTGATGCCCGACGTCCGGCGCCGGCTGGGCCTCGCCGAGGCCGACCCCGTCGACGTCTCCGACCTGGTCAACGCCCGCATCGCCGGCCTGAGCGTCGTCGTCACGCCCGAGGCGGTGGCCACCGTCGTGCCGTTGACGGCGGCGTCGGCCGCCACGACCCGGGCCGGTCGCCGCGCCGCGACGGCGATCGTCGGCGGCGGGGACCAGCGGCTGGCCGTCATCGCCGGCCCCTGCTCGATCCACGACCCGGCGTCCGCGCTGGAGTACGCGGCCTTCCTCGCCCGGATGCGCGAGCGGCACGCCGAGGACCTCGAGATCCTCATGCGCACCTACACCGAGAAGCCGCGCACCGAGGTGGACTGGAAGGGCTTCGCCTACGACCCCTACCTCGACGGGTCCAACCGGATCAGCGTCGGCCTGGTCGCCACCCGCATGCTCATGATCGGCATCACCGGCCTGGGGGTGCCCGTGGCCGCCGAGCCGCTCAACGCCCTGACCCCGCAGTACGTCAACGGGCTGGTCACCTACAACGGGGTGGGCGCCCGCAACGTCACCGACCAGACCGCCCGGGAGCGGGTGTCGGGCTTCTCCTCGGTCGTCGGGTTCAAGAACTCGCCGGAGGGGAGCATCGAGGTCGCCGTCCAGGCGGTCGTGTCCGCGCGGGCGCCGCACGAGTTCCTCGGGGTCGACCGGCACGGGGTGACCGCGCAGCTGTCGACCACGGGCAACGAGACCGGCCACGTCATCCTGCGCGGGGACAAGTCCGGCCCCAACCACTCCGCCGAGCACATCGCCGCCACGCGGGCGGCGCTGCGGGCCCGCGGCCTGCCGGAGGTCGTCGTCGTCGACGCCTCGCACGGCAACAGCCGCAAGGACCACCGGCGCCAGCCCGCCGTCGTCGCCGACCTCGCGGCGCAGATCGCCGGCGGGGAGTCCGCCATCCGCGGCGTGATGATCGAGAGCCACCTGCGGGCCGGCCGCCAGGACCTCGACCAGCGCGACCCCGGCGCGCTCGAGTACGGGAAGAGCGTCACCGACGCGTGCGTCGACCTGCCCACGACCGAGGCGCTGCTGGAGGAGCTCGCGCAGGCCGTCCGGGCCCGGCGGACGGCCGCCTGACGGTCGTGGCCGACCCCGTCCGGTCGCGGCTCCTGCTGCACCGCGCGGTCGAGCTGCGCGACGGGCAGGTCCACCGCCGGGCCTGCTGGGCGTCGGTCAGCGGGCGCCGCGGAAGTCCGGGGCCCGCCGCTCGACGAACGCGCGGACGCCCTCCCGGCCCTCGGGGTCGCGGGCCGACTCGGCGATCAGGCGGGCCTCCTCGTCGAGCTGCTGCTCCAGGGTGCGGATCGCGGCCTGCCGGACCAGCGAGCGGGTGCGGACCATGGCGCGCACCGGGCCGGCGGCGACCGATCGCGCCAGGTCGATGGCCGCGTCGTGCACCTCCTCGTCCTCCACCAGGCGGGCGACCAGGCCGGCGGCGTGCGCCTCGGCGGCGGTCAGCGAGCCGTTGGTGAGGCACAGGTCGAGGGTGCGGGGTGCGCCCAGCGCGCGCGTGAGCGCCCATGACGTGCCGCCGTCGGGGGAGAGGCCGATCGCCCCGTAGGCCGGCCGGATCTTCGTGGAGCGGGCGCAGACCACGATGTCGCAGGCGCCCACCAGGCCGACCGCGGCGCCGGCGACCGCCCCCTGGATGCCGGCGACGACCGGGACGGGGGAGTAGAGGACCAGGCGGACGACGCGGTGCCAGGCCTCGGCCAGCTGGCCGACGAAGCGGCCGGGGTCGTCCGATCCGGCGAACAGTCGCACGTCGCCGCCCACGCTGAACCGGGGGCCGTTGGCCAGCAGCAGGACCGCCCGGGCGTCCTCCGGCCGCGCCTCGAGCGCGGCGGCCAGGCCCGCGGCCAGCACGGGGTCGATGGCGTTGCCCGTCTCCGGGCGGTCGACGGTGACCCGCCAGACGTCGCCGTCGGACTCGGTCAGCACGGCGGGCCGGTCGGCAGCGCTGGTCATCGTCGTCCCCTCGTCGTCCGGTGCACCGTCACGCTAACCGGGGACGCCGGGTCGGGCGCGGGTCCGCGCGTGCTGCGCCCGGAGCTCCTCGTCGACCGCGCCGGGGGCCCCGCCGGACTCGTCGGCGACCTCGCCGGCCACCTCGGGCTCGGCGGGGCGGGCGAGGCCGGCGTCGGCTGCGGCGAGCACGCGGTGCCCGGTGGCCAGCACGGCGGTCCCCAGGGCGACCGCGACCGCGCCGACGACGAAGGGCACGTGGATGTCCCAGGCGTCGACCATCTCCCCCGCGAAGTACGGGGCCAGGCCCCCGCCGATGAACCGGACGAAGCCGTAGGCCGCCGAGGCGACCGGGCGCTCCACCGGGGCGACGAGCATGACGGCCTGGGTCGTCAGCGTGTTGTTGACGCCGACGACGGCGCCCGAGGCGACGACGCAGGAGAACAGCGCCCACCGGGTGCCGGTGAACAGCCCGATGAGCAGGAGCAGCACCGCGAACAGGCCGAGCGCGCCGTACAGCGCCGGCGCGGTGCCGAACCGTTCCTGCAGCCGCGGGGCGCCGACGGCGGAGAAGAACGCGACGAGCAGGCCCCAGCCGAAGAAGACGAAGCCGAGCTGGATCGCGCTCAGCTCCATCGGGTACGGCGCGTAGCCGAGCATCGTGAAGAAGCCCCAGTTGTAGAAGACCGCGGTCAGCGCCATGGTCAGCAGACTGCGGTGCCGCAGCGCCTGGATCGGGGCGAGCAGCGGGGTCTTCCGCGCCGGCGCCGGGGTCTCGTCGAGCAGCACCACCGTGGCCAGCAGCGCGATCGCCATGAGGACGGTGACCCCGAAGAACGGCCCGCGCCAGCTGACGTCGCCCAGCAGGCCGCCGACCAGCGGGCCCGCGGCGATGCCCAGCCCGAGCGCGGCCTCGTAGAGCACGACGGCGCCCGCGAACCCCCCGCTGGCCGAGGCGACGATCACCGCCAGGGAAGTGGCGATGAACAGCGCGTTGCCCAGCCCCCAGCCCGCCCGGAAGCCGACGATGCCGTCGATCGAGTCGCTCAGCCCGGCCAGGGCGGAGAAGACGACGATGACGGCCAGGCCGGTGATCAGCGTCCGCTTGGCGCCGATCCGGCTGGACACCCAGCCGGTGCCGAGCATCGCCACGGCCGTGACCACCAGGTAGCTGGTGAACAGCAGGCTGACCTGGCTGGGCGTGGCGTCCAGCTGCTCGGAGAGGGCCGGGAGGATCGGGTCCACCAGGCCGATGCCCATGAAGCTGACGACGCAGGCGAAGGCGACCGCGTAGACCGCCCTCGGCTGCCGGAACGTGCTCGACCCCGAACTGGCTGCGTGCGACACGGCTTTCAGTTGTAGTACCCAACTATCGTCTCCCGCCACCCTGAGGAGGCGTGCCGCATCACACTCGACCCGGTGACGAAGAGTGACGGAGGACGGCGGGTCGCGCAGCGCCGCGCGGCGTGTCGTGCCCGGTCGGGTTCCGGATCAGGACTTTCGCCCCGGTTCGTCTGTGCAGAGCGACGAACACAGCTGACACTCCGTCACCATGCTCAGGGGACGTCGCGCCATCGCGACACTTCTCACTCTCACCCTCCGGGTGGGCCTCGTCCTGGCCCTCGCGGCCGGCGTGCTCGCCGTCCTGCCCAGGACGACGGCCTCGGCCGCCCCGACCCTCCCCGCCGGCTTCGTCGTCCGCGACATGCCCAGCGGTCAGGCCGACACCCTCACCGACTTCGACTTCGCCCCTGACGGCAGCTACTTCACGACCGGCAAGAACGGCCGGGTCGCGTGGGTCTCGGCCGCCGGCGTCCCGCGGACGCTGGCCACGCTGCCGGTCGTCACCCAGCAGGACCTCGGCCTGTCCGGCATCGCCGTGGCGCACGACTACGCGACCAGCCGGGTGATCTACACCGCCCGGGTGCTCACCGTGAACGGCGTGTGGACCACGCGGCTCAGCGCCTGGACGGTCACCGGCTCGCCCGAGCCGACCGGCCTGGGCGCCGAGCGCGTCATCTTCGAGCTGCGGCAGAACTCCGACGTGCACGCGCTGACCGGCATCGTCGCCGCGCCGGACGGGACGCTGTGGGTCAGCGTCGGCGACGCGGCCGACTTCCGGGTCGTCGACCCGCTGGCCCTGCGCGCGCTGGACGTCAACCAGGGCTACGGCAAGGTCCTGCACGTCCTGCCCGACGGGCGCGGCGTCCCCGGCAACCCGTACTACGAGGCGGCCAACCCGCAGTCGTGGAAGAGCCGCGTCTACGCCAGCGGCTTCCGCAGCCCCTTCCGGCTGAGCCTGGACCCGACCTCCGGCGCGCCGATCCTCGGTGACGTCGGCTGGGGCACCTGGGAGGAGGTCGACCTGATCCGCCCGGGCGCCAACTACGGGTGGCCGTGCTGGGAGGGCAACACCCAGACCCCCGGGTACCGGGACCTGCCCGGCTGCGCCGGCGTGGCCAACACCGCCCCGCTGTGGACCTACGTCCACGGCCCGCTGGGCACCAGCGTGACCGGCGGCGTCGTCTACCAGGGGTCGGCGTACCCGGAGGCCTACCGCGGCGCCTACTTCTTCGGCGACTACGCCTCGCAGCGGGTCTACACGCTGCGCTACGACGCCCAGGGCCGGCTCACCCGCCAGCCCGAGGCCACCGGCTTCGGCACGGAGAACGGCCTGCCGGTCAAGTTCGGCACGGCGGCCAACGGCGACATCGTCTACGCCGACATCGGGGGCAGCCGGCTCAAGCGCCTGGTGTACCTGCCGGGCAACCGCCCGCCGACGGCGGAGGCCACCTTCACGACCAACGCCGCCACCCGCACGGTCACCTTCGACGGGAGCCGGTCCAGCGACCTCGACGGCGACGCGCTGACCTACCGCTGGGACTTCGGCGACGGCACGACCTCGACCGGCGTGCGCCCGGTGAAGACCTATGCGGCCACCGCGCCGGCGACGGTCACCGTGCGGCTCACCGTCACCGATCCCGCGGGGGCCACGGGGACCAAGGAGTTCACCGTCGCGCCGGCGGCCGCGGCGCCGAACCTGGTGCTGACGGCGCCCCCGCCGACGGCGACGTTCGCGGTGGGCAACCCGGTGCAGGCCAGCGCCACCGCCACCGACTCGGCCGGGGCGCCCCTGCCGGTCACCTGGCGGGTCGTGCTGGTCCACTGCAGCGCGGACTACTGCCACGACCACCCGGGCGAGACCTTCACCGGTCCCACCTTCAACCGGCCGTTCGACGACCACGGGGACCAGACGAGCCTGACGATCATCGCGTCGGCGACCGACTCCCGCGGCGTCCGCACGGAGAAGAGCTTCATCGCCCAGCCGCGGATGCGGACCCTGACGCTCACCGCCTCCACCCCGGCCGCCATCACGGTGAACGGCGTGGCGCAGTCCACGGCACAGGTCACCGCCGGCGCCCGGGTCTCCATCTCGGCGCCGCCGGTCGCCAGCGACGGCGTCGCGACGTTCGAGCGGTGGAACGACGGCGCGCCGCGCCAGCGCGAGCTCGTCATGCCCGACGGCGACCTCACGCTGACCTCGACCTACCTGACGCCGATCGACCGGCGGTACGCGGCCGAGGCGCCGCTGCGGTCGCTGCTCGGCCCGGCCACCCAGCCGGAGGCCGGTGACGCCGCGGTCCGCTACCGCGTCTACCAGAACGGGCGGCTCTACTGGTCGCCGGCGGCCGGCGTCCGCGAGGTGCACGGCTCGATCCTGGCCACCTACCTCGCGAACGGGGGCCACGTCGCACTCGGGGAGCCGACCACGGACGAGCGGGTCACGCCCGACGGACGCGGCCGGTACAACCACTTCCGAACCGGCTTCGCCTCCGTCTACTGGACCCAGGCGACCGGTGCGCACGCCGTGGTGGGCGAGATCCGGGCGCGCTGGCAGGCATCGGGCTGGGAACGTGGCCCGCACGGGTACCCGCGCAGCAGCGAGCTCGTCACCCCCAACGGGCGCGGCCGGTACAACGACTTCCAGAACGGGGGCATCTACTGGTTGCCCGGCGTCGGAGCACGCAGTGTCCTGGGCGCCATCTACGCCAACTGGGGGACCCTGGGCTGGGAGGGCGGCCGGTTGGGCTTCCCGGTGACGAACGAGACCGTGACGCCGGACGGCATCGGCCGCTACAACCACTTCGAGGGCGGCTCCGTCTACTGGACGCCGCGGACCGGTGCCCACTCGGTCTACGGGGCGATCCTCGTCCGATGGCAGGCGCTGGGCTGGGAGCGTTCGTACCTGGGCTACCCCACCCGGGACGAGTACGCGATCAGCACCGGCCGCCGGGTGGACTTCGAGCGCGGCTACATCACCTGGAACTCCCGCACGGGGCAGGTCGTCGACCGCAGGTACTGACGCCGCGCGCCGGCGCCCCCGCGGGGGCGCCGGCCCCCCCCCCCCCCCCCCCCCCCCCCCCCCCCCCCCCCCGGCCCCCCCCCCCCCCCCCCCCCCCCCCCCCCCCCCCCCCCCCCCCCCCCCCCCCCCCCCGGCTCAGAACCAGGAGGGGAACCACATCCGGTCCAGCCACTCCGCGTGGGACAGCGGCTGGCCGGTGAGCACCGGGTAGAAGAAGACGAAGGTCGCCGCCACCACCCCGACGTACAGGCACACCACGCCGAGGCCCACCTGGCGGCGGGTGCGGGAGGCCGACGCCGGGCCGAGCGCGTCCTGCAGCACGAGCACCACGGCGAGGACGAAGAACGGCACCACCGGCGCCATGTAGAAGAAGAACATCGTGCGCTCGGCGTTGAGGAACCAGGTGCCCCAGCCGGCCGCGATCATGACGGCGAGCAGGATCGCCGCCGGGTCCCGCCGCGCCACGACCCGCCAGGCCAGCCAGGCCAGCGCGGGGGCGAAGGCGAACCACAGGGTCGGCGTCCCGACCATGAGGATGTAGCGGACCACCTGGTCGCCGGCGGAGTCGGTCAGCCCCTGCGGGTTCCACAGCAGGATCGGCCGGCCGTTGACCAGCCAGCTCCACGGGCCGGACTCCCACGGGTGCGGCGACGAGAGACCGTTGTGGAACTCGAGCCACTCCGCGTGCTGGTGCCACAGCGAGCGCAGCGAGTCCGGGACCCAGGGGAACGCGGTGTCCGGGTTCTGCTGCGCCCAGGCCTTACCCTGCGAGGTCTCGCCGAGGAACCAGCCGGTGAAGCTGGCGAGGTAGGTCAGCACCGGGACGGCGGCCAGCGCCCACGTCGCGCCCGGCAGACCGCGGCGCAGGGCCACGAGGGACGGCCGGGGGACGCCCGCCTCGCGCCAGGCGGCCCGGTCCCAGAACAGGGACAGGACGGCGGCGGAGGCCAGGAAGTAGACGCCGCTCCACTTGGTGGCGCACGCGCAGCCGAACAGGAACCCGGCGGCGATCCGCCAGCCGCGCGGACCCAGCCGGAACCCGTTCGCCGGGACGTCGACGGCGGCGCGGACCCGTCGGCGCACCCGGTCGCGGTCGACCACCAGGCAGGCGACGGCGGAGACGACGAAGACCTGCAGGAAGACGTCGAGCAGGCCGATCCGCGACAGGCTGAAGGAGAAGCCGTCCAGCGCGAGCAGCAGGCCGGCGACGACGCCGAGCAGGGTCGAGCCGGTCAGCCGCCGCGCCAACCGGACGAGGACGACGACGGCGATCGTGCCGGCCACGGCCGAGGGAAACCGCCAGCCGAACGAGTCGTAGCCGAAGGCCTTGATGCCCAGCGCGATCAGCCACTTGCCCAGCGGCGGGTGGACGATGAACGTGTAGCCGCGGTTGTACTCGTGGCCCCAGGTGAGCAGCTCCTGCGCCTCGGGCGGGTAGTACGCCTCGTCGAAGAGCAGGTCACGCGGGTAGCTGATGTCCCACAGCCGGGTCACGAACGTGGCGACGCCGAGCACCGCGGTGAGCACCCAGGCCAGGCGGTCGTCGCGGGGCAGCGGCGGGGTGCGGTCGAGCCGCCGGACCGGGAGCCGGCGCGGCCGGACGGGCCGGACCCGGGGGTCCTGCTCCTCGCGTTCGGGAGCCAGGACCGCCATGGCCCCAGGGTAGTGAAAGGACCCTCCTGCCCCCCGGCACCCGCGAGCTCGCGCCGGGCCCCTGCAAGCGGCCCAGCTCGGCCCGGCGTGACAGGCTCGGGCGCGTGACGGGACGCCTGGTGCTCGGTGGCGCGCCGCTGGGGCAGCCCGGCGACGTGGGTCCGCGGCTGCGCGAGGTGATGGCCGGCGCCGACGTCCTCGCCGTCGAGGACACCCGCCGGCTGCACCGGCTGGCCGCCGACCTGGGGGTCGCGCTGACCGGGCGGGTGGTCACCTTCCACGAGTCGGTGGAGCGCGCCCGGCTGCCCGGGCTGCTCGAGGCCCTGGCCGGGGGGGCCACGGTGCTGCTGCTGACCGACGCGGGCATGCCCTCGGTGTCCGACCCCGGCTACACGCTGGTCCGGGCGGCGATCGACGCCGGGGTGGCGGTCACCTCGGTGCCCGGGCCGTCGGCCGTGACCACCGCGCTGGCGGTCAGCGGACTGCCGGTCGACCGGTTCTGCTTCGAGGGCTTCCTGCCGCGCAAGGGCGGCGAGCGGCGGTCCCGGCTGGCCTCGCTGGCCGGCGAGCGCCGCACGATGGTCTTCTTCGAGTCCCCGCACCGGCTGGCCGACGCGCTGGCCGACGCGGCGGGAGCGTTCGGCGACGACCGGCCGGCCGCCGTCTGCCGCGAGCTGACCAAGACGCACGAGGAGGTCCGCCGGGGGCCGCTGGCCGCGCTGGCGGCGTGGGCGGCCGAGGGCGTGCGCGGGGAGATCACGCTCGTGGTCGGTGGCGCGCCCGAGGCCGCGGTCGAGCTCTCCGCCGCGGAGCTCGCCGCCGAGGTCGCGGCGGAGGAGGCCGCGGGCGCCAGCCGCAAGGACGCCATCCGCGCGGTCGTCGTCCGCACCGGGCTGCCCCGCCGCACGGTCTACGACGCCGTCGTCGCCGCGAAGGGCGGCTGACCCCGGAGAAGGGCGGGCCGCTACAGCCAGCCGTTGCGCTTGAAGCCGCGGTAGAGCAGCAGGCACGACCCGATGATCACCAGCAGGACCAGCGGGTAGCCGAAGCGCCAGTGCAGCTCCGGCATGTGCTCGAAGTTCATCCCGTAGATCCCGGCGATCGCGGTGGGGACGGCGATGATGCCGGCCCACGCCGAGATCTTGCGCATGTCCTCGTTGTCGGCCATCTGCGTGCGGGCCAGCGACGCCTGCAGGATCGACGACAGCAGCTCGTCGAGCCCGCTGACGGTGTCGCGCACCCGGATCGCGTGGTCGAGGACGTCGCGGAAGTAGGAGCGCATCGCGTCGGGGACGACGTCGACCGCCCGCTCCGACAGCTTCTGCAGGGGGATCTCCAGCGGCGCGACCGCCCGGCGCAGCGACATCAGCTCGCGCTTGAGCTGGTAGAGCCGGCCGATGTCGTCGGTGCGGTCGGGGCTGAAGACCGACGCCTCGAGCTCGTCGACGTCGTCCTGCACCGCCTCGGCGACCTCGACGAAGGTGTCCACGACCAGGTCGGCGACCGCGTACAGCACCGCCGCGGGACCCAGGCACAGCAGCTCGCGCTGCTCCTCCAGCCGGCGGCGCAGCTCGGCCAGGTCGCCGTGCCGGCCGTGCCGGACGGTGATCACGTGGTGCGCGCCCAGGAACACCATGACCTCGCCGGTGTCGACGACCTCGCTCGTCGCGGTCAGCCGGTCGTGCTCCACGTAGGTGGCCGTCTTGAGCACCATGAACAGGTCGTCGTCGTAGCGCTCCAGCTTGGGCCGCTGGTGGGCGTAGACGGCGTCCTCCACCGCGAGCGGGTGCAGCCCGTACCGCTCGGCGATCGACTGCAGCTCGTCCTCGGTCGGCTCGAACAGGCCCAGCCACACGAACCCGCCCTGCCCGACCGCGGCCGCCAGCGCCTCCCCGGGCTCGACCGGCGCCTGCCGGCGTCCGTCGACGTACACGGCGCAGTCGACGACGACGTCCTGGCCCGGCGGCCGGGTGCGGGGCGGGCGCGGGGCGCCGGCCGGGCGCGGCCGGGTGGTGGGGACGTCGAGGTGCGGCGCCGGGGCGGACGGCGGTCCGTCGGGCCGGGCGTCCGAGAACGGGTCGGTCGCGGTCACGGCGCACCTCCTCGGTCGCGGTCGGGGGTGGTCAGCGTAGGCATGCGAGCGGCCGGGACCCGTGCCACGCTGCCGGTCAGCGGCCGGGAGGTCGCGGCCGGCAGCCGGGAGGGGCGTCTCGTGGCCAGTGACACGGACCGCAGGAACACGGCCCGGGTGAAGTCCGTCGAGGACTCCATCCGCGACACGGAGGAACCGGAGCACCGGCTCCGGAAGAACCTCTCCGGGCTCGACCTCGCCGTCTTCGGCGTCGGGGTGATCATCGGCACCGGCATCTTCGTGCTCACCGGCGAGGTCGCGAAGACGACCACGGGCCCCGCGGTCGCCATCTCCTTCGTCATCGCCGGTGTCGTCTGCGGGCTGGCCGCGGTCTGCTACGCGGAGTTCGCCTCCACGGTCCCGGTCGCCGGGTCGGCCTACACGTTCAGCTACGCCACCCTCGGCGAGCTCCTGGCCTGGATCATCGGCTGGGACCTCGTGCTGGAGCTGGCCCTGGGCGCGGCCACGGTCGCGGTGGGCTGGTCGGGCTACCTCAACCAGTTGCTCGGCGACGCGGACATCGCGCTGCCGACCTCGATCGCGGGGGAGGAGGCCACCGTCAACATCCCGGCGATGTTCATCGCCCTGGTGATGACGGCGGTGCTCGTCCTCGGCATCAAGCTCTCGTCCCGGGTGACCGCGGTGATCGTGGTCATCAAGGTCGCGATCGTGCTGCTGGTGATCGTCCTCGGCTTCTTCTACACCCGGGCGGAGAACTACAGCCCCTTCGTGCCCGCGGCCGAGCCGGCCGCCGAGGGCGAGGGCGGCTGGCACGCGCCGCTCATCCAGCTGCTGGGCTTCACCCAGGGCAGCTTCGGCTGGGGCGGGGTCATCGCCGGGGCCTCGATCGTCTTCTTCGCCTTCATCGGCTTCGACATCGTGGCCACCGCCGCCGAGGAGACGAAGAACCCGAAGCGCGACCTCCCGCGCGGGATCATCGGCTCCCTGCTCATCTGCACGCTGCTCTACGTCGCCGTCTCGCTGGTCGTGGTCGGCATGCAGCCCTACTCCGAGCTCTCCTCCGAGGCGCCGCTGGCCGAGGCCTTCTCCAGCGTCGGGCTCGACTTCGTCTCGAGCCTGATCTCGGTGGGGGCGCTGGCCGGCCTCACGTCGGTCGTGATGATCCTGATGCTGGGCCAGTCGCGGGTGCTGTTCGCGATGAGCCGCGACCACCTGCTGCCGCCGGCCATCGGCGCCGTCCACCATCGGTACGGCACCCCGTACCGCATCACGATCGGGACCGGCGTCGCCGTCGCCCTGCTCGCCGGCTTCATCCCGCTCGGCACGCTCGCAGAGCTGGTCAACATCGGCACGCTCTTCGCCTTCGTGCTCGTCTCGATCGCGGTCATCGTGCTGCGCCGGACGCGGCCGGACCTGCCCCGGGCGTTCAAGGTCCCGTTCGTCCCCGTCCTGCCGATCGTCTCCGCCCTGGCCTGCCTATACCTGATGCTCAACCTCCCGGCCGACACCTGGCTGCGCTTCGCGGTCTGGATGGCGCTGGGCTTCGTCGTCTACTTCGTCTACGGGCGCGGGCACAGCCGGCTGGCCGGGGAGCAGGGCATGGCCGCCGCGCAGCGGGCCACGGCCGACCGCGCCGCCCGGGAGCGTCCCGACCGCCTCTGACCCCATGGGGTGAACCCCGCCCCGCGCCCGTACAGCGGGGGAGCGCGCGGGACGACCTGACCGGAGACCGACCGTCCCCGGCCAGGGAGCAGCCCCGTGGCGAGCACCACCCTCGACGACCGTGCCGGCGTCCGCGCCGCCGTCCGTGCGGGGGCTCCGCCGCGCCGTCGTCCGCCGGCCGCCGTGCTGGCCGCGGCCGGGATCGCGCTGCTGGAGGCGGTGGCGGTCGTCGCCGCGGCGATCACCGGGCTCGACGGCCTGCTCACCTCGCCCGGCCGGCCGCCGACGGCGGTCTCGGCGCTGCTGCTCGTGGCCCTCGCCGCGTGGGCGGTGTTCGGCGCGGGCGGCGGTCTGGTCCTCGCCGACGGGTCCAACGCCCGGCTGCTCACCGTCGTCGCCTGCGCGGAGCTGGCGCTCCTGGCGGTCGTGCTGGTGCTCGGCCTGACGACGACGTCGCTGGACGGGCTGGCCCTCGGCCTGCCGGTGCCCGCGCTGGCGCTCAGCGCGATCGCGCTGCCCACCGGGAAGCTGCTGCTGGCGAGCGCGCCGTCCACCATGGCCTGGCTGGCCGCCGGCCCGCGGCCCCGCGCCGAGCTGCCGGAGCTCACCGAGGACCAGCGCGCCCTGCGGCTGGCCACCCTCGCCGTGATCGGGCTGGCGCTGGTCGCGGTCACCCTGCTGACCCCGGTCGACGCCGCCCCCGACGTCCCGGCCCCGGCCTCGACCGGCCGGCCCTGAACGGGAGGCGCATAGTCTCGTGCCGTGAGTGATCGGCACATCCTGACCGCCGTGGCCTGGCCCTACGCCAACGGCCCGCGGCACATCGGCCACGTCTCCGGCTTCGGCGTCCCCTCCGACGTCTTCAGCCGCTACCACCGGATGGTGGGGGACCGGGTGCTGATGGTCAGCGGCACCGACGAGCACGGCACGCCGATCACCGTGGCCGCCGACGCCGGAGGCGTCACCCCGCGGGAGATCGCCGACCGCAACAACCGCATCATCACCGGCGACCTGCAGTCGCTCGGGCTGAGCTACGACCTCTTCACCCGGACGACGACCGCCAACCACGCCCAGGTCAGCCAGGAGATCTTCCTGGGGCTGCTGAAGAACGGCTACGTCTTCCCGCAGACGACGCTCGGCGCGATCAGCCCCTCCACCGGCCGCACGCTCCCCGACCGCTACATCGAGGGCACCTGCCCGATCTGCGGCTACGACGGCGCCCGCGGCGACCAGTGCGACAACTGCGGCAACCAGCTCGACCCGACCGACCTGATCAACCCGGTGAGCCGGATCAACGGCGAGACGCCGCAGTTCGTGGAGAGCGAGCACTACTTCCTCGACCTGCCGGCCTTCACCCGGGCGCTGGGCGACTGGCTGGCCAGCCGGAACAGCTGGCGGCCCAACGTCCTCAACTTCAGCCGGAACCTGCTCGACGACCTCAAGCCGCGCAGCTACACCCGCGACATCGACTGGGGCGTGCCCGTGCCCCTCGACGGCTGGCGCGACCGCAACGACAAGCGGATCTACGTGTGGTTCGACGCCGTGGTCGGCTACCTGTCGGCGTCGATCGAGTGGGCCCGCCGGTCGGGCGACCCGGACGCCTGGCGCCAGTGGTGGCAGACGCCGGACTCCGACGCCTACTACTTCATGGGCAAGGACAACATCGTCTTCCACGCCGAGATCTGGCCGGCGCAGCTGCTCGGCTACAACGGCGAGGGCGACAAGGGCGGCAGCCCCGGCTCGCTCGGCCGGCTCAACCTGCCGACCGAGGTGGTCTCCAGCGAGTTCCTGACCATGGAGGGACGCAAGTTCTCCTCCTCGCGCCAGGTGGTCATCTACGTGCGGGACTTCCTCGCCCGCTACGACGCCGACGCCCTGCGCTACTTCATCGCCGCCGCCGGCCCGGAGACCCAGGACACCGACTTCACGTGGTCGGAGTTCCGCCGCCGCAACAACGACGAGCTCGTCGCCGGCTGGGGCAACCTGGTCAACCGGTCGGTGTCGATGGCGGCCAAGAACGTCGGCGCGGTGCCCACCCCCGGCGACCTCACCGACGCCGACCGCGCGCTGCTGGCCACGACCAGCGGTGCCTTCGGGCCCATCGGCGACCTGCTGGCCCGCAACCGGCAGAAGGCCGCGGCCGCCGAGGCGATGCGGGTCGTCGGCGAGGCGAACAAGTACCTGTCCGACCAGGCGCCCTGGAAGCTCAAGGAGGACCCGGCCCGCCGGGACACCGTGCTGCACACCGCGCTGCAGGCGGTCAGCGACTGCAACGCGCTGCTCACCCCCTTCCTCCCGCACTCGGCGCAGCGGATCCACGAGCTGCTCGGCGGCACCGGTGTGTGGTCGCCCGCGCCGCGGATCGACGAGGTCACCGACCTGGACGACGGCTCGCCCTACCCGGTCATCACCGGCGACTACGACTCGGCGCAGGCGGTCTGGGCCTCCCGGCCGCTGCAGCCGGGCACGCCGCTGGCCCCGCCGACGCCGGTGTTCAAGAAGCTGGACGAGTCGATCGTCGAGGAGGAGCTGGCGCGCCTGGAGCAGGGCGGCCGCTCGTGAGGGGCCTTTCGCGCGCGAAGTGCTTCTCGTGGGGACGGCGCTCGTGAGCCGGTCGGCCTCCTCGCGGGCCAACCGGCGCGGTGAGCTGCCGCCGGACCCCGAGCCGCTGCCGGTCCCGGCCGTCGACAGCCACACCCACCTCGACATCACGCTCGGCGACTTCCAGCGGACGCCGGACGACGCCGAGGTCGACGCCCAGGTCGCCGCCGCGGTGGCGGTCGGGGTGCCGCGGCTGGTGCAGGTCGGCGTCGACGTCCCGTCCTCCCGGTGGTCGGCCGAGCTCGCCGCCCGCAACCCGCACGTCCTCGCCGCCGTCGCCGTCCACCCGAACGAGGCGGCGGGATGGGCGGACGACGGCAGGGCCATGGACACCGCCCTCGCCGAGATCGACCGGCTGGCCGCGCTGCCGCGGGTGCGGGCGGTGGGGGAGACCGGGCTCGACCGCTTCCGGACCGGCCCCGAGGGCTGGGCGGCGCAGGAGGCGTCGTTCCGCGCCCACGTCCGGATCGCCAAGGAGCACGGCAAGGCGCTGGTCATCCACGACCGCGACGCCCACGACGAGATCCTGCGCGTGCTCGACGACGAGGGGGCGCCGGAGCGCACGGTCTTCCACTGCTTCTCCGGCGACGCCGCCTTCGCCCGGGCCTGCGTCGAGCGCGGCCACGTGCTGTCGTTCGCCGGCACGGTCACCTTCTCCAGCTCGGCGCACCTGCGCGAGGCGGCCGCGCTCACGCCGCTGGACCAGCTGCTCGTCGAGACCGACGCCCCGTTCCTGACACCCGTCCCGTACCGCGGGCGGCCCAACGCCTCCCGGCTGGTGCCGCACACCGTGCGGGCGTTGAGCGAGGTCACCGGCGTCGAGGTCGAGCGGCTGTGCGCCGCGCTCACCGCCACCGCCGAGCGCGTCTTCGGCTCCTGGGAGGACTGAGCCGCCGCAGCCGCTGCCCCCTCGCGGCGAAGCGGGGCACACTGGCACCGTGGGTCGCCTCATCGCCGTCGTGCTCTTCATCGCCGTGCTGGTGCCGGGTGTCCTGCTGGCCCGGGGCTGGTCCCTGGCCGCCGGGCGGCGGGCCGTCGCCTCGGCCTCCGTCGAGTTCACCACCCCCACCGCCGAGGGGCGGCGCACGCTCGAGCGACAGGCCGTGCACGGGCGCCGGGTGCGCCGGCTGGGGCTGCTGCTGGGCCTGGTCGCGGTGGTCGGCAGCATCGTCGTCTTCGCCGAGGCGTCGGTCTTCCTCTGGGCGCCGGCGGTGGCCGTCGGGCTGCTGCTGGGCGTCGTCCTGGCCGAGGCCACCCGGCCGCGACCCCGCTGGCAGGTCGGCACCCCCGCCCGCCGGCCCCGGCGCGGCGAGCAGGTCTCGCTGTGGCTGCTGTGGACCACGCGCGCCGTCGTCGCCGCCGAGGTGGTCACCGCAGCGCTCATGTGGCACCGCGACGAGCTGTCCGACCGGGTCGCCTGGATCGCCCTCGGCGTCCCGCTGGCTGCCTGGCTGCTCGCCGAGGTGGCGCTGCTGCGCGCCCTGCTCCGGCCGCTGCCCGCCGACGGCGCCGACGTCCCGCTCGACGAGGCGCTGCGCACGTGGACGGCGCACCTGGTGAGCGCCGCGGTGAGCGTCCTGGCGCTGCTGCCGCTGGGCTCCCTGCTGCTGGTCGCGGGGGTGCGCCTGGGCGACCGCGTCACCGAGGGCTTCGACCTGCTGCCGGTGGCGCTGGTCGCCGGCGGCTTCTCGGCGCTGGTCGCCGGCCTGGCCGTCGCCGTCTTCCTCGTCACCTGGCTGCGGCCGCTGCGTCTGTCCGAGCGGGCACTGGCGGGCTGACCCGCTCGGTTGCCGATCGGCAGTCGTGCCCGCCGGCGGGCGGTCCCACACGGTGACGTCGATCACCTCACCAGTACCACGGTGAACAACCGTCACAGGCGTCTCACCAGGCACTTCGCTCACGGGGCGGGTCGGCGCGTCACCGAGTCGACGTGTCGCCCCCCTGGAACACTCCTGACCGCACCGTTGCCACCCGTACCACGCCCGTTATCGTGTCGTGACCAGCCGGGGTGGGGACCGCCCCCGGGCGGCGTCGTCCGGAGCCAGGAATGGCACCGGGGGAGCCGGCCCGGAGCGGGGCCGCCCGGCGGGCCGCCTGCCGGCGGCACGCCGGTGGGGCCGCCTCCTGCCCGGTCCCGTGACCCCGTGGAAGTGTCGTGCCTCGACCCCTGAAGTTCTCCCTCTTCGCCCTCGTCCTGCTCGGGCTCGTCGGCGGCTCCGTGGCGTTCTACGTCGCGCAGAAGTCGGTGACGCTGACCGTCGACGGCCAGGCCCAGGAGGTGCGCACCTACGCCGACACCGTCGCCGAGGTGCTCGAGGAGGAGGGGCTGGAGCCGCGGTCGCACGACGTCGTCCTGCCCGAGCCCGGGGCGTCGGTCGCCGACGGTGACACCGTCGTCCTCAACCGGGCCCGCCCGCTGCAGCTGACCGTCGACGGGCGCACCAGCGAGGTCTACGTGACCGCGCTGTCGGTGGACGAGGCCCTGGACCAGCTCGGCTACCGGGCCGACGGCCTGGTCCTGTCGGCCAGCCGCAGCGAGCGCCTGCCGCTCGACGGCATGGCCCTGGAGATCACCACGCCCAAGGACGTCACCCTGGTGGCCGACGGCCAGCAGCGCGTGGTGACGACGACGGCCGCGACCGTGGGCGACCTGCTCGACGAGCAGGGCATCACCCTCGGGCCGACCGACGGCCTCAACATGTACGTGACCCAGCCGCTGCTCCCGCTGATGCGGCTGCAGGTGTTCCGCGTGCAGGTCACCGAGGTCGTCGAGACCACGCCGATCCCCTACGAGACGATCGAGACCGAGGACCCCGAGGCCCTCGAGGGCGACGACACGGTCACCCAGGAGGGCGTCGAGGGCCAGCAGGCGACCACCTGGCGGGTCACGGTCGTCGACGGCGTCGAGACCCGGCGCGAGCAGGTGTCGTCGACCGTCGCCGTCGCCCCCGTCGACGAGCTGGTCACCGTCGGCACCAAGGAGCCCCCGGCGCCGCCGGTCTCCAGCGGCAACCGGCCCTCGGCCGACGGCCTCAACTGGGCCGCCCTCGCGGCGTGCGAGTCCGGCGGCCGGCCGAACGCGGTGAGCTCGACGGGGCGCTACCGCGGCATGTACCAGTTCTCGCAGTCCACCTGGAACGCCGTCGGCGGGACCGGCGACCCGGCGGCCGCCTCCGCGGACGAGCAGACCTACCGCGCGCAGCTGCTCTACCAGCGCTCCGGTGCCGGCCAGTGGCCGCACTGCGGCCCGCGGCTGTTCAGCTGAACCCGGACCCTCGCTGAGCACTCCTCCGGAGCAGTCCGACGGGCTGCTGGGCCCGGCCGCCATCCGCGACCTGGCCCAGCAGCTCGAACTGCGTCCGACCAAGACCCTCGGGCAGAACTTCCTGCACGACGCCAACACCATCCGGCGCATCGTGCGCACGGCCGAGCTGCGCCCGGACGACGTCGTGCTCGAGGTGGGGCCGGGCCTCGGGTCGCTGACCCTGGGTCTGCTGCCCGCCGCGTCGGCGGTCACGGCGGTCGAGATCGACCCGCGGCTGGCCGCGCTGCTCCCGCGGACGGTGGCCGAGCGGGTCCCGGCGCTCGCCGGCCGGCTGACGGTCGTGGAGGCCGACGCGCTCCGCGTGCGGGAGATCCCGGGGCCGCCTCCGACGGCGCTCGTGGCCAATCTGCCGTACAACGTGGCGGTGCCCGTCCTGCTGCACCTGCTCGAGCTGCTGCCGTCGCTGCGGCGCGCGCTGGTCCTGGTGCAGGCGGAGGTGGCCGAGCGGCTCGCCGCCCCGCCGGGCTCGCCGGCCTACGGCGTGCCGTCGGTGAAGGCCGCCTGGTACGGCGAGGTGCGCCGGGCCGGTGCGGTCGGCCGGCGGGTGTTCTGGCCCGAGCCCAACGTCGACTCGGGCCTGGTCGCGCTGGACCGCCGGCCGCCCCCGCCCGGAGACCGCGCCGCCACCTTCGCCGTCGTCGACGCCGCCTTCGCCACCCGCCGCAAGGGCCTGCGGGCCGCGCTCGCCGGCTGGGCCGGCAGCCCCGCCGCCGCGGAGGCCCGCCTGCGGGCGGCCGGCATCGACCCCGCCACCCGCGGCGAGCGGCTGTCGGTCACCGACTTCGCCCGGCTGGCGGCCACGCCGGCCGGGGCGGTCGAGCCGGCGGACCCGGCATGAGCCGGACGGCGCACGCCGGCCCGGGACGCATCACCGGCGACGGCGCCGTCGTCGCCCGGGCCCCGGCCAAGGTGAACGTGCACCTGGCGGTCGCTCCCCTGGGGGACGACGGCTACCACGAGCTGCGGACCGTGTTCCTCGCCGTCTCGCTGGCCGACACGGTCACCGTCCGCCCGGCCGAGGCCCTGACGATCGGCCTGTCCGGGGAGTTCGCCGGGGGCCGGACCGGGCCCGACCGGGTGCCGACCGACCGGCGCAACGTCGTCTGGCGGGCCGCCGAGCTGCTCGCCGAGCGCGCCGGGGTGCGCGCCGAGGCCGCGATCACCATCGACAAGGCGATCCCGGCGGCGGCGGGCCTGGCCGGCGGCAGTGCCGACGCGGCGGCCGCCCTGGTCGCCCTCGACGCCCTGTGGGGCACGCACGCCACCCGCGGCGACCTCGCCGAGCTCGCCGCCCAGCTGGGCAGCGACGTGCCCTTCAGCCTGCTCGGCGGCGTCGCCCTGGGCTCCGGGCGCGGCGAGCGGCTCAGCCCGGTGCTCGCCCGCCGCCGGTGGGACTGGGTGCTCGGCATCGCCGGGGAGGGGCTGTCGACGCCGGCGGTCTACGGCGAGCTCGACCGGCTGCGCGCCCAGGGGCAGTTGCCGCCGGGGACCGAGCTGGCGTCGCCGGAGCCGGTGGTCGCTGCCTTGCGCAGCGGGCCGGTGGAGGCCCTGGCCCAGACCCTGTTCAACGACCTGCAAGAGCCGGCCGTCGCGTTGCGCCCCGACCTCCGCACCGCCCTCGACGCCGCCATCGCCGCCGGGGCCGCCGCGGCGCTGGTCAGCGGCTCCGGGCCGACCGTGGCCGCGCTGGCGCGGGACGAGGACGACGCCACCGCCGTGGCCGCCGGGATGGCCGCCTCGGGCCGGTTCCGGACGGTGCGGGTGGTGCACGGCCCGGTCCCCGGCGCCCGCCTGGTCGGCTGAAGGAGCACCCGCTCCTCACCCCTCGCGAGCTCGGGGCGAGCCTCTGGACGGGGCCGGGGCAGCGAGGTCCTCCCTCAGGCGTCGTCGCGCAGGCGGGGCTGGGGGTCGAGGTGGCCCATGCCGTTCCAGGCGAGGTTGACCAGGTGCGCGGCGACCTCGCGCTTGCCGCGGGACCGGTCCTCCAGCCACCACGCGCCGACCAGCGCGACCATGCCGACCAGCGCCTGGCTGTAGAGCCCGGCCAGCCGCGGGTCGTAGCCGTTCTGCCGGAACTGCGAGGCCAGCAGGTGCTCCACCTCGTGCGCGGCCTCGCCCAGCAGCGAGGAGTAGTGCCCGGCGGCGTCGCTGATCGGTGAGTCCCGGGACAGCACCCGGAAGCCGTCGGTGTCCTCCTCGATGTAGTCGAGGAAGACCAGCGCCGCCCGCTCGAGCACCTCGCGGGGGTGGCCACCCGCCGACAGCGCGGCGGTGAACCGGTCGAGCAGGCGGCGCATCTCCTGCTCGACGACGACGGCGTAGAGGCCCTCCTTGCCCCCGAAGTGCCCGTAGACGACGGGCTTGCTGACCGACGCGCGGGCGGCCAGCTCCTCGATGGAGGTCGCCTCGTAGCCTCGGCGGCCGAACAGCTCGCGGCCGATGTCGATCAGCTGCTGCCGGCGCTGGGCGCCGGTCATCCGCACGCGGGGCCGGGTGCCGACCGGCGCCCCCTCCGGACGTCGCCGCCCGGGCGACCGCGCCGAGGCGGGTCGCCCGGGCGGCGGGACGTTCGTGGACGTGGTCAGCCGGCTGCCTGGACGGGCACCTGGCGCTTGGCCGCCAGGCGCACGGGGTCGGGCCACTTCACGCTGTGCGCCCACCCCAGCTTCTCGAACACCCAGATGATCCGGGCGCTCATGTCGACCTGCCCGCGGAGCACCCCGTGCCGGGCGCTCGTGGGGTCGACGTGGTGCAGGTTGTGCCAGGACTCGCCGCCGCTGAGGATCGCCAGCGGCCAGACGTTGGTGGCCCGGTCCCGCGAGGCGAAGGGCCGGGTGCCGATCACGTGGCAGATCGAGTTGACCGACCAGGTGACGTGGTGCAGCAGCGCCGTCCGCACCAGGCCGGCCCAGAAGAACGCCGACAGCGCGCCGGCCCACGTGCCGGTGACCAGGCCGCCGATGACGGCCGGCAGGGCCAGGCTGAGGAACGCCCACACGACGAACAGGCGGCTGACGATCCGCAGGCCGCGGTCCTTGAGCAGGTCGGGGGCGTAGCGCTCCGGGTTGGTCTGCCGGCGGTCGAACAGCCAGCCCAGGTGCGCGTGCCACATGCCCTTGACCAGGGACCGCGTGTCGGTGCCGTAGCGCCACGGCGAGTGCGGGTCGCCCTCGCGGTCGGAGAAGGCGTGGTGCCGGCGGTGGTCGGCGACCCACTGGACGACCGGGCCCTCGATGGCCATGCAGCCGATGATCGCCATCGCGTAGCGCAGCGGCTTGCCGGTCTTGAACGACCCGTGCGTGAAGTACCGGTGGTAGCCGACGGTCACCCCGAGCAGTGGCACGAAGTAGAAGGCGACGAGCAGGCCCAGGTCCAGCCAGGACAGGCCCCAGCCCCACACGACCGGGACGATCGCGGCGAGCGCCAGGAACGGGACGACGACGAACAGGTAGAGCGTGATCTGCTCGACCGCGCCCTTCTCCTTGCCGTAGGCGTTGGCCGGCAGGCCGGCATCCGGGTCGGCCGGTCGTCGCGGAGCCGTGGGCCGGGTGAGGGCGGGAGCGGACAGAGGGGCCTCCAGGGCGGTGTCGGACCGGTCGATCGCAGCGTCCCCGACCGTGGTTACGACTCCGTAAGCTACGTGCCCGTAGCCGGGGCCGCCTGCCGGGGTGGCGGTTGCGCACGACCGCGCAGGTGGGGGCGGGGGCGACGCCGATCGCTGCCACCGCGGGTCCCGCTCACTAGGCTGCCGGTGGCGCCGATCCGGCGTCCCGCGGCGCCGGCGGACCGGTGCCCGCGGATGGGGGATGGGGTAATCGGCAGCCCGCCGGCCTTTGGAGCCGGGAAGTCTCGGTTCGAGTCCGAGTCCCCCAGCAGCCGTCACCGGGTGCACCGCCGCGGGCGCCCGCGGTGCACCCGACCGCCCCGCCGTCCGAGGAGACCCGTGAGCCAGCACCAGCCGGGAAGCGACCGCACCGAGGACCGGACCGGGGGCGCCGTGGCGGCCGTCGTCGTCCTCGCCGCCGGGCAGGGGACGCGCATGCGCTCGGCGACCCCCAAGGTCCTGCACCCGCTGGGCGGCCGCAGCATGCTGGGCCACGTACTGGCCGCCGCCGCGCCGCTCGGGGCCGGCAGCACGCTGGTCGTCGTGGGGGCCGGCCGGGAGGCGGTCGTCGAGCACCTGGCCGCCGTCGCGCCCGAGGCGCGGCCGGTGGTGCAGGAGGAGCAGCGCGGCTCCGGGCACGCCGCGCAGGTGGCCCTCGACGCCGTCCCGGACCTCGAGGGGGCGGTGCTCGTCTGCAACGGCGACTCACCGCTGCTGACCGCGCGCACCCTCGGCGCGCTGGTGGCCGCGCACGCCGCGGCGGGGAGCGTCTTCACCGTGCTGACCGCCGAGGTCGACGACCCGACCGGGCTCGGCCGGATCGTCCGTGACGACGACGGCCGGCCCCGGGCGATCGTCGAGGAGCGCGACGCCACCGACGAGCAGCGCGCCATCCGCGAGGTGAACGCGGGCGTGTACGTGGCGAACGCGGGGACCCTGCGGCGGGTGCTGGCCGGCCTGTCGACCGACAACGCCCAGGGCGAGCAGTACCTGACCGACGCGCTGGCCCCGCTGGTGGAGGGCGGCGCGCCGGTCGCCGCCGTCCGCGCCGACGACCCGGTCGACGTCCTCGGCTGCAACGACCGCCGGGAGCTGGCCGCCCGGCGCCGGGTGCTCAACGACCGGGTGCTCGACGAGCTGATGGTCGCCGGCGTCACCGTGGTCGACCCGGCGACGACGTGGGTCGACGTGACCGTGACGGTCGGGGCGGACGCCGTCCTGCAGCCGGGTACGCAGCTGCACGGGACGACGCGGGTGGCCGGCGGGGCGGTGGTCGGCCCCGACACCACGCTGACCGACTGCGAGGTGGGGGAGGGCGCCTCCGTCGTCCGCTCGCACGCCACCGGGGCGGTGATCGGACCGGACGCCGTCGTCGGCCCGTTCAGCTACCTGCGCCCCGGCAGCCGGCTGGCCCGCGGCGCCAAGGTCGGCGCCTTCGTCGAGACCAAGAACGTCGACCTGGGCGAGGGGTCGAAGGTGCCCCATCTCTCCTATGTGGGCGACGCCACGATCGGGACCGGGTCGAACGTCGGGGCCGCGACGGTCTTCGTCAACTACGACGGCGTGGCCAAGCACCACACCACGGTCGGTGACCACGTGCGCATCGGCAGTGACACGATGCTGGTCGCGCCGGTGACCGTGGGTGACGGTGCGTACACGGCCGCGGGCTCGGTGATCACCTCCGACGTCCCGCCGGGGGCCATGGGCGTGGCACGGGCCAAGCAGCGGAATGTGGCAGGCTGGGTGGGCCGCCGTCGCCCGGGCACCGCCGCCGCGCGCGCTGCAGCGGCGGCCGGGGATGCAGGCGCCGCCGGCGCGGCAGACACTCGACCCCGGGCCGACGAGAGCCGATCCGCGGCTCCCGAGACGCAATCCGACGAGTAGGGGCAGTCGATCCGATGAGCGCCATCCGGCAGACCACCAGCAAGAGCCTCATGCTGTTCTCCGGCCGGGCCTTCCCGCAGCTGACCGACGAGATCGCCGGTCACCTGGGCGTGACGCCGACCCCGACGGCCTCCTACGAGTTCGCCAACGGCGAGCTGTTCGTCCGGTTCGAGGAGTCGGTCCGCGGCTGCGACGCCTTCGTCGTGCAGAGCCACACCGCGCCGCTGAACACCTGGCTGATGGAACAGCTGATCATGGTCGACGCGCTCAAGCGGGCCTCGGCCAAGCGCATCACCGTCGTCGCGCCGTTCTTCCCCTACGCGCGCCAGGACAAGAAGCACCGCGGCCGCGAGCCCATCTCCGCCCGCCTGGTCGCCGACCTGTTCAAGACCGCGGGCGCCGACCGGCTGATGACCGTCGACCTGCACACCGCCCAGATCCAGGGCTTCTTCGACGGCCCGGTCGACCACCTCTTCGCCCTCGACCTGCTCGTCGACCACGTGCGCGACCGCTGCGCCGACCGCGACGTCACCATCGTCTCCCCGGACGCCGGCCGGGTCCGCGTCTCGGAACGCTGGAGCGACAAGCTCGGCGGCGTGCCGCTGGCCTTCATCCACAAGACCCGCGACCCGATGCGCCCGAACGAGGTCGTCGCCAACCGCGTGGTCGGTGAGGTCGAGGGCCGGGTCTGCATCCTCGTCGACGACATGATCGACACCGGCGGCACGATCGTGAAGGCCGCCGAGACCCTGTTCGAGGCCGGCGCCGCCGACGTCATCGTGACCGCCACCCACGGCGTGCTCTCCGGCCCCGCGGTCGACCGCCTGAAGAACAGCCGGGTCAGCGAGGTGGTCATCACCAACACGCTGCCGATCGAGCCCGAGCGCCAGTTCGACAAGCTCACCGTCCTCTCCATCGCCCCGCTGCTGGCGCGCGCGATCAAGGAGGTCTTCGAGGACGGCAGCGTCACCTCGCTGTTCGACGGGGCCAGCTGAGCCGTCCGTCCAGCGGGGGCCCGCAGGCGCCCGACGGATCCGCGGGAGGGCTCGGTCCCGCGGGGGAACGGCACCTGGCCGCCGTCCCCCGGCGGATGCCGGGTAAGGTTGCAGAGCCCGGCGAGGGAGTCCGTCTCCGTTATCGACGTGCGTGTGCCCGTCCGGGGTGCGCCGCGCCGTCCGCCGGCCCGCAGACCCCAGAGCTAGGAGCACACCACCGTGGCTGACCACCGCCTCGTCGCCGAGGCCCGCACCGAGTTCGGCAAGGGCAGCGCCCGCCGTACCCGCCGGGCCGGTCGCATCCCCGCCGTCCTCTACGGGCACGGCCAGGACGTCGTCCACCTGTCGCTGCCGGCCCGCGAGTTCGCCGCGGTGCTGCGCAACGGCGGCAGCAACGCGCTCATCACCATCGAGCTCGACGGTGCCGAGCACCTGGCCCTCACCAAGGCCGTCCAGCGCGACCCGCTGACCCGCGTGCACGAGCACGTCGACCTGCTCGCCGTCCGCCGCGGCGAGAAGACGACGGTCGACGTCCCGATCGTGGTCGTCGGCGAGCCCGGCCCGGACGCGATCCCGAACCACCAGCTGAACACCGTGTCCATCGAGGCCGACGCGACCCGGCTGCCCGACTCGATCGAGGTCGACGTGGCGGGCCGCACCGCGGGCCAGAACATCACGGCCGGCGACCTCGTGCTGCCCGCGGGCTCGACGCTGGTCACCGACCCGGAGGCGCTGGTCATCGGCTTCCTGGGCGCCATCTCCGAGGAGGCCCTCGAGGCCGAGCTCGCCGAGGCCGAGGCCGAGGCCGGCATCGAGCGCGAGGAGTCCGACGCGGCCGCCGAGGACGCCGGCGAGGGCGACGTCGTCCCCGAGCCGCAGGACCAGGGCAGCGGCGAGTCGATGGACGCCACCGAGAACAGCTGAGGCACGCGCTGACCGAGAGCACGACCCGCAGGGGCGCCGGCACCGCCGGCGCCCCTGCGGCGTCCCCGCCCGCTCCGCCCTCCGAGGGGCCGTTCGTGGTCGTCGGCCTCGGCAACCCCGGGCCGGCCTACGCCGGCAACCGGCACAACGTCGGCGCGATGGTGCTCGACGAGCTCGCCGCGCGCAGCGGCGTGAAGCTGTCCCCGGGCAAGGGCGGCCGGTCGCGGTCGCTGGTCGGGGAGGGCCGGCTGGCCGGTCGCCGCGTCGTCCTGGCCCGCCCCACCTGCTACATGAACGAGTCCGGCGGCCCGGTCCGCGGGCTGCTCGACTGGGCGAAGGTGCCCGCCGCCGACCTCGTCGTGGTCCACGACGAGCTCGACATCCCGTTCGCCACGGTGCGGCTCAAGCGCGGCGGCGGCGAGGGCGGCCACAACGGCCTGCGCTCGATCAGCCGGTCCACCGGCACCAAGGACTACCTGCGCGTGCGGGTCGGCATCGGCCGGCCGCCCGGCCGGCAGGACCCGGCCGACTTCGTCCTCAAGGACTTCTCGGCGACCGAGCGCAAGGAGCTCGACCTGCTGATCGCCGAGGCGGCCGACGCCACCGAGGAGCTGCTCGCGCGCGGGCTCGAGGCGGCGCAGAACGTGGTCCACCCGCGCACCTGACGCGGACCACCGTCACGGAGCGTGTCGCTCACGTGACCGATCAGCTCGCTCCTCAGGGTGAACGACCACGTTCCGTGTTGACCCTCTGGTGACCGACTGTGAGTGTCCTCTGTGCCGCCGAGGGCACCGATCCGGAAAACCGCACGTCATGCGCGGGTCCGCCTCGTGTCCCCGGCCACACAGTGTCACGTCGGTGTCCGGGGGGAACCGTGCTTCTCGATCATGAGCGCGTCAGGCTGGGATCCGCATCCGTGCGGTCGACCGTGGCACCGGGGATGCCGTTCGCCCCGCGGCCGGTCGTCCGCCGCACCCCGCCGGGCTGGGTCCGCCGGTACACCCTGACCCTGGTCGTGATCGAGTCGCTGGCCGCCGCGATCGCCGCCGGCGTCGTCCTCGCGGTGCACTCCTCGCCGCTCACCGCCGGGAACCCGCTGCTGTGGGCCGCTGCCGTGCTCGTCGTGGCCTGGCCGCTGCTGCTCGCCGGCGCCGGCGCCTACTCGGCGCGGACCTACGGCACGGGCAGCGGCGAGTACCGCCTCGTCCTGCGGGCCGGGTTCCTCCTGCTGGCGACGCTGGGGCTGGTCTCCTACGCCGTCCACCTCGACATCGCGCGCGGCCTGGTCCTCCTGGCGGTGCCGGCCCTGATGCTCACGACGCTGGTGGAGCGCTACGCCGCACGGCTGTGGCTGCAGCGGCTGCGCGCCCAGGGGTCGTGCACGACGCGGGTCATCGTCGTCGGCCGCGGCGGTGCGGTCCTCGAGCTCGTCGACCGGGTCCGCCGGGAGCGGTTCGCCGGCATGGACGTCGTCGCCGCCTGCGTCACCCCGGCCGACCGGGCCCGGGTGGGCGCCGCGCTGGACCTCCCGGTGGGCGGCCTGGACGACGTCGTCGCGATGGCCGGCCGGCTCAGCGCCGACACGATCGCCGTGACCTCGGCCAGCGAGACGGCCGCCCAGTACCTGCGGCAGCTCTCCTGGCAGCTGGAGGGCACGGGCATCGAGCTGCTGGTCGCCCCCGGCCTCATCGAGGTCGCCGGCCCGCGGCTGCACATCCGGCCGTTCGAGGGCCTGCCGCTGCTGGCCGTCGAGCAGCCCCGGTTCGAGGGCTGGCGCCGGGTGGTCAAGGGCGGTCTCGACCGGACCGTCGCCGCGCTGGCCCTGCTGCTGCTCGCCCCGGTCATGCTCGGGATCGCGCTCGCGGTGAAGCTCGGCAGCCCCGGCCCGGTGCTGTACCGCCAGGAGCGGGTCGGCGTGAACGGCCGCACCTTCACGATGCTGAAGTTCCGCAGCATGGTCGTCGACGCCGACCGGCAGGTCGAGACGCTGAGCGCGGAGAACATCTCCGACGGGCTGCTGTTCAAGATGCGCGTCGACCCGCGGGTCACCCCGGTCGGCCGCCTGCTGCGCCGGCTGTCCCTCGACGAGCTGCCCCAGCTGCTCAACGTCCTCGGCGGCTCGATGTCGCTGGTCGGCCCGCGGCCGCCGCTGCCCGGCGAGGTCGCCCGGTACGACACCCAGGTCAGCCGCCGGCTGCTGGTCAAGCCGGGCCTGACCGGGCTGTGGCAGATCTCCGGCCGCAGCGACCTCCCCTGGGAGGAGGCGGTCCGCCTCGACCTGCGCTACGTGGAGAACTGGTCGATGGCGATGGACCTGCTGATCCTCGTCAAGACCTTCCGGGCGGTGCTGAGCCGGTCCGGGGCCTACTGAGCCCGCTCGCCGGCCCGCTCGCCGTCACCGCCCAGCGCTCCCGTCGCGCCGGGCGGTGACGGCCGGGTCCCGGCCCGACGGCGGGTGGGCGGCGGCCCGCCGGGGGCTCCGCCGAGCCGGTCCGGGGCCCACGGAGCGTCACGGCCGGAGTGGATCATCCTCACCCTCCGGGGGGACGACCGCTCCGACCTGCGTCTCCAGGATGGGAGAGGTCCTGCCGATCAGGGGAGGACTGGTACCCGACGAAACGGACTCCCGATGGACCGCATGAGCATCGCCATGGTGGGGACGCGCGGCGTCCCCGCGCGATACGGCGGCTTCGAGACCGCCGTGGAGGAGATCGGCCGCCGACTGGTCGACCGCGGTCACCGGGTGGTCGTCTACTGCCGCAGGGTGCCCGGCGCGGACGAGCGGCCGCCCACCGAGTACCTCGGCATGGAACTGGTCCACCTGCCGGCCGCCCGCCGGCGGTCGCTGGAGACCCTGAGCCACACCGCCCTGTCGGTCCGCCACCTGGTCACCCACCGCACCGACGCCGCGTTCGTCTTCAACGCGGCGAACTCGCCGCTGCTGCCGGTGCTGCGGGCCGCCCGCATCCCGGTCGCCACGCACGTCGACGGCCTGGAGTGGAAGCGCGCCAAGTGGGGCGGCACCGGACGTCGCTACTACCGGGTCGCCGAGAGCCTGGCCGTGCGCTGGTCGGACGCCCTGATCGCCGACGCGCAGGGGATCGCCGACTACTACACCGACGCCTTCGCCGTGCCGACCGTCCTGCTCACCTACGGCGCCCCGATCATCGAGCCGGGCGCGGACAAGCTGGGTGAGCTCGGCCTGCAGCCGGGCGGCTACCACCTGGTCGTGGCCCGGTTCGAGCCGGAGAACCACGTCGACCTGATCGTGCAGGGCTACGCGCTCAGCGAGGCCACGAAGCCGCTGGTGGTCGTCGGCTCGGCGCCCTACGCCGACGAGTACACCAAGCGGGTGCACGCGCTGGCCGACAACCGGGTCCGCTTCCTCGGCGGCGTCTGGGACCAGGAGCTGCTCGACCAGCTCTACGCCCACAGCGCCACGTACCTGCACGGCCACTCGGTGGGCGGGACCAACCCCTCGCTGCTGCGCGCCATCGGCGCCGGCGCGGCGGTGACCGCCTTCGACTGCTCGTTCAACCGCGAGGTGGTCGCCGACGCCGGCCGCTTCTTCCGCACCCCGGAGGACGTCGCCCGCGAGATCGCCGGCGTCGAGGCCGACCCCGAGCGGGCCGCCCGCGACGGCCGCCGGTCCCGTGAGCTGGCCCGCGGCTACGACTGGGACCAGGTCGCCGGCGGCTACGAGCAGCTCGCGCAGGACCTCGCGGCCCGCCGCTTCCCGGCGCGCCGGCCCAGCGGCCGCCGCCGTCCGACCGACGCCGACCTCCCGCTCCCGCGGGCGGCCGCGCCGGCGGTGCCCGACAACGTCGTGCAGCTGCCGGTGCCGGCCGAACCGGCCCGGTGGGAGCACCTGCCCGCGGCCCAGCAGTGACCCGCACGGATCGGACGCCCCCGCGGGGGCGCGGAGGGGGAGACGCAGTGGAGGTCCAGGAACGGCCGACGCCGGCCGAGGAGCAGGAGCCGGCCCCCGCGTCGCGCCGCAGGCGGCTGCTGGCCGCCGGCGCCGCGCTGCTGGTGGCGGTGGCGGCCATGGTCGTCGTCCTGCTCACGACCGGCGGGGACGACGGCGACGGCGACACCGCGACGCCCGGCGCCGGCGCCGCGGCGACCTCGGGCGCGCCGGTCGACGAGACGATCGCCCCGCTGCCGCCGACCCCGACGCCGACCGGTCCCACCGAGGACGTCGACCAGCCGCCGCCGGCCCAGCCGGAGGTGCCACTGGACGCGCCCGCGGCCGTCGGGAACGGCATCGTCGCGACCGTCACCTCGGTCGAGGCCATCGACGGCACCGCGGTCGGTCCCGGCAACATCGCCGGTCCGGCCCTGCGGATCACCGTGCGGATCGAGAACGGCACGGCCGAGGCCGTCTCCCTCGACGGCGTGGCCGTGAACCTCTACTCCGGTCCCGAGCGGACCCCGGCCTCGCCGCTGGACGACCCGTCGCGGGTGCCCTTCACCGGCATGGTGGAGCCGGGCGCCGCAGGGGAGGGCGTGTACGTGTTCAGCGTGCCGGCCGACGCCCGCGACCTCGTCACCGTGGAGGTCGGCTACCAGGCCGGCGCGCCGCTGCTGCTCTTCACCGGACCGGCCGCCTGACCCGACCTCCGGCCACGTCCGCCCGGCGACCCGCCACCGCACCCGCGGTGGCGGGTCGTCGCGCGTCCGGCCCCCTGCCGACGGTCCCGCGGACGGGGCGGGACGTCCCTCCATCCGGACTCCCCGATCACGCTGCGTGAGACCGACTCATCAGGACGGGTGAGAAACCCCAGGTCGTCACCTCATCGGGTGCTCGATTCACCCTGCCCCGGCCGCTCTCGTCACGCTTAGTATCCGTCGACCGCCCTTCTGGGACGGCTGCGTACTGGAACTCGAGCGGGGGCTCACATGGGGGTCGTGGGGAGAGGCGCGCGCACGCGCGCCGTGGCGGCGATGGCGGCTCTGGCCGTCGCGATCGGCAGTTGGGCACTGGCGGTCCCGGGGACGGCGAGGGCGGACAGCGCGCCGACGCCGGTGACGCCCACCGACCCGGTGACGGTCTCCGCGGACGCCTTGCCCACCGTGCAGATCAACGGCGTCGCCTGGGCGCAGGTGATCGTCGGCGACACCGTCTACGTCGCCGGGAAGTTCACCCGGGCCCGCCCGGCGGGTGCCCCCGCCGGCACGAACGAGACCGTGCGCAACAACCTCCTCGCCTACGACATCCGCACCGGCGAGCTGATCACGTCCTTCGCGCCGAGCCTCAACGCCCAGGCGCGGTCGATCGCGGCGTCCCCGGACGGCACCCGCATCTACGTCGGCGGTGACTTCACCGTGGCCGACGGGCAGACCCGCAACCGCGTCGCCGCCTACGACACCCGCACGGGGGCCCTGGTGGCCACCTTCAAGCCCAGCGTCAACGGGCAGGTCACCGCGATCGCCGCCACCGACAGCACCGTATACATGGGCGGCAGCCTGACCGGCGTCGGCGGCGTCAGCCGGACACGGCTCGCCGCCGTCCGGGCCTCGGACGGCGGCCTGCTGCCCTGGGCGCCGGTCCCGGGCGCCGGCCCGACGACCGGCAACCGCCTGCCGCTGTTCGACGCGAACGGCGTCGCCATCCCGGGCAGCAGCGATCCCCGGAACAAGACCACGTCGGTGGACGTACAGGCGCTGATCGTGACCGGCGGGGGCACCCAGGTCGTGGCCGGCGGGCGGTTCTACTCGATGAACGGCGCGCTCGCCACCGGCGTGGCGGCCCTCGACCCCACGACCGGAGCCACTCGGCCGTTCGCCATCAACCAACTGATCACGAACCAGGGCGTCAACTCCGCCATCTGGAGCCTCTCCACCGACGGCACCAACGTCTACGGGACGGGCTACGACTACTACGGCCCCGGCAACGTGGAGGGGACCTTCGCCGCCGCGGTGAACGGCGGCGCGGTGCGGTGGCTCGCCAACTGCCGCGGCGACACCTACGGCAACTGGCCGATGAACGGCGCCGTCTACACGGCCTCGCACGCCCACCAGTGCGTCAACCAGGGCGGTTTCCTCGAGCAGACGCCGACGGTGTGGAAGTTCGCGACTGCGGTGAGCATCGCGGCCAACGGCGTCGCCGGCCGCAACACCATGGCCAACGCCAACTTCGTCGGCAGGCCGACCCCGGCCCTGCTGAGCTGGTACCCGACCTTCAGCCAGGGATCCGTCACGGGTCAGTACCAGGCCGGCTGGAGCGTGTCCGGGAACGGCCGGTACGTGACCTACGCCGGGGAGTTCCCCCGGGTGAACGGGCAGGCGCAGCAGGGGCTGGTGCGCTTCGCGGTGCCCTCGGCGGCGCCCAACCGGGTGGGTCCCACGGTGACCCCTGGGGTCTCGGTCGCCGCAACCGCCGCCGGTCCGCGCCTGAGCTGGAAGGCCGCTTGGGACCAGGACAACGCGGTCGTCACCTACCGCGTGTACCGCGACAACGGAGCACAGCCGGTGGTCGCGTTCAGCCGGGCGGAGTCGTGGTGGCAGCTCCAGCCGACCGCGTGGGTGGACCGTTCGGCCTCCGCCGGCCCGCACAGCTACCGCGTGACCGCGAGCGACCCCTTCGGCAACGAGGTGGTGATCGGCTCCGCCACTGCGTCCTCGACCGGCCCGACGGCCGCCCGCCCGTATGCCCAGGCCGTGCTCGCCGACGGCGCCACGGACCACTGGTCGATGGGAGAGCCGTCCGGGTCGACCGCGACGGACTCGGCCGGGGTCGACAACATGGTCGGCAGCGGCGGCTACACCCGGAACGCGGCCGGCGCCATCAACGGCGACGCCGACCGCGCCACCACGTTCACCGGCGCCAGCGGGTTCTTCGCCACGCAGACGCCCAGGCGGGCCTTGAACACGTTCACGATGGAGACCTGGTTCTCCACGCGCAGCACCGCTGGCGGCAAGCTGCTCGGCTTCGGTGACGCACGTACCGGCCTGAGCACCAACTACGACCGCATGCTGTGGATCGACACCGCCGGCAAGGTGCACTTCGCGGTCTGGCCGGGCGTCAAGGTGGAGCTGGTCAGCCCGACTGCCTACAACAACGGCCAGTGGCACCACGCCGTCGCCTCCGTGGGACCGACGGGTACCCGGCTCTACCTCGACGGTCGCCTGGTGGCGACCAGGACCGACGTCGTCTCCGCCCAGGACTACTCCGGGTACTGGCGCGTCGGCGGCGACAAGACCTGGTCGGCCGGGGTGACCTACCTCAACGGCCTCATCGACGAGGTCGCGATCTACCCGACCGTGCTGACCGCCGACCAGGTGGCCCGGCACTACGCGCTCGGGAGCACCGGCACCGCGGTGAACCAGGCCCCCGAGGCGTCGTTCACCTCGAGCACGCAGGGCCTGACCGCGTCCTTCGACGGGC
This sequence comes from Blastococcus sp. SYSU D00813, assembly GCF_054050735.1. Taxonomy (NCBI): domain Bacteria; kingdom Bacillati; phylum Actinomycetota; class Actinomycetes; order Geodermatophilales; family Geodermatophilaceae; genus Blastococcus; species Blastococcus sp. SYSU D00813. The sequence goes on along the minus strand of NZ_JBJGZX010000012.1, from coordinate 73,205 downwards.
GGCTGTCCTCCGACCCGGAGAACGGCACCGTCAGCTCCTACCGCTGGGACTTCGGCGACGGCACCACGGGCACCGGGGCCACGGCCACCCGCACCTACGCCCAGGGCGGCACCTACACGGTGCGGCTGACCGTCACCGACGCCGCCGGCGCCACGGGCACCACGGAGCGGCAGGTCGTCGTCGTCCCGCCGCCGAACCAGCTGCCGACGGCCGCCTTCACCTCGGCGTCGTCCGGTCTGTCGGTGGAGGTGGACGGCCGCGGCTCGGCCGACGCGGACGGCACCGTGGCCTCCCACTCCTGGGCGTGGGGCGACTCGACCCCGAACGGCACCGGGGCCACCGCGTCGCACAGCTACGCGGCACCCGGCACCTACCAGGTGACGCTCACCGTGACCGACGACGACGGCGGCACCGCGTCGGTGACCCGTTCCGTGGCGGTCGTCGGCCAGGGCGGCAGCGTCCGGGTCGCGGGCGACGCGTTCGGCCGCACGGTCCCCGCCGGCGGCCTCGGCACCGCCGACCTGGGCGGTGCGTGGACCGCGGCGATCGGCGCGAGCCGGCTGTCGGTGAGCGGCGGCGCGGCGGTGTTCGGGCTGCCGGGCGCGGGCAACGACACGGCCGCGTACCTCGGCGGCGTCAGCGTCGACAGCGCCGACGTCCGGGCGACCTTCAGCCTGTCGTCGACGCCGACCGGCTCGGGCACGTTCGTCTACGTGACCGGCCGGCGGGTCGGCGCCGGCGAGGAGTACACCGTGCGCTTCCGGGTCGCCCCGGACGGCGCGGTCTACATGGCGCTGGCCCGGACCACCGGCAACGTCGAGACCTTCCCCGGCGGGGAGGTGCGCGTGGCCGGGCTGACCTGGACCCCGGGCACCACCCTCGCCACCCGGGTGCAGGTCTCCGGCGTCGGCACCACGACGGTCGCCGGATCCGTGTGGGTCGCCGGCCAGGCCGAGCCCGCCGCGCCGCAGATGACGCGGACGGACACGACCGTGGCGCTGCAGAAGGCCGGCGGCGTGGGCCTGGGCGCCTACCGCCCGAGTGCGTCCACCGCGGCCACCACGGTCCGGTTCGACGACCTGTCGGTCACCGCGGTCGGCGCGACGCCGCCGCCCCCGCCGGTCAACGCGGCCCCCGTGGCGGCCTTCACCGCCCAGCCCGCGGGCCTGGCGGTGGCCGTCGACGGGTCCGCGTCGACCGACTCCGACGGCACGGTCGCCGCGTACGCCTGGACCTGGGGCGACGGCACGGCCACGGGCACCGGCCGGACGGTGCAGCACACCTACGCGACGGCCGGCACGTACACGCTCACCCTGACGGTGACCGACGACGACGGCGCCACGGCCACCACCACCCGGGCGGTCACGGTGACCGCTCCGGGCGGCCCGGCGCAGCCGCAGGTGCTGGCCGCCGACGCCTTCGAGCGGACCGCCACCGGCGGCCTGGGCACCGCCGACATCGGCGGCGCCTGGACCTCGCTGGTCGGGGCGACGCGCCAGGCGGTGAGTGGGGGCGGCGCGGTGCTGACCGTGGGCCCCGGCAACAACGCCGGGTCACACCTGGCAGCGGTCACGGCCACCGCCGTGGAGGTGCGGACGGCGGTGTCCTTCTCGCGGACGCCCGCCAACGGCACCGGGGCCTACGCCTTCGTGACCGGCCGGCGGGTCGGGACGGCGCAGTACAACGCGCGGGTGCGGGTGCTGCCCGGTGGCGAGGTCGGCGTCTCCCTCGTCCGCGAGGTCGGTGGTGTGGAGACCACCCTCGGGTTCGTGACGCTCCCCGGGGTCACCTACACCGACGGTGCGCCGCTCCAGCTGCTCCTGCGGGTGACCGGCACCGGCACCACGGACCTGGCGCTGACGGTGTGGCCGGCCGGCACGGCCCAGCCGACCACCCCGACGCTGGCCCGCACGGACACCACCGCGGTCCTGCAGGCGGCGGGTTCGATCGGGCTCGCGGCCTACCTGTCGGGCAGTTCCACCAGCCCGGTGGCCGTCCGCTTCGACGACCTGCAGGTCACCGTGGCGCAGTGACGGGCGCCGGGCCGGCCCTCCGCGGGGCCGGCCCGGCCGCCCGCGCGGTCAGCACGCCGCTACCAGGCGCTCACGGACCGTGATCGACCTCACCCCGGTGAGGGAGGAAACCGCAGGTCGTCACCTGGTCAGGTGATCGCCTCGGCCGTGACGGAGTGTCATCGTCACCCTCGGTACTCGACGACGGCATCCAGGGGGAGGCCGCCGGCCTCGGGTGCCGGGCACCTGGGGGAAAGTGCATGTCCACGTCTTCGACCGCGCCCTGGCGCGCGCCCGTCCGCGGGATCGCGGGGGGCATCAGCCTCCTGCTGGCGGCCGGCAGCCTGGCGCTCCTTCCCGGCACCGCGCAGGCGGACTCCGCTCCGCTGACCCCGTCGGCGGCCACGCCGACCACGGTCACCGCCGACGCGCTGCCCACCGTGCAGATCGACGGCGTCGCGTGGTCGCAGGCCGTCGTCGGCAACACGGTGTACGTCGGCGGCTCGTTCACCAGCGCCCGGCCGGCCGGTGCGCCGCTGGGCACGGACGAGACGCCGCGCGGCAACCTCCTCGCCTACGACATCCGCACCGGCGAGCTCGTCACCTCCTTCGCGCACGACCTCAACGGCCAGGTCCTGGCCGTCGCGGCCTCGCCCGACGGCTCCCGCGTGTACGTGGCCGGTGACTTCACCACCGTCGACGGGCAGACCCGCCGCCGCGTCGCCGCCTTCGACACCGCCACCGGTGCCCTGGTCGCCGGCTTCGCGCCCGCGGTGCAGAGCCAGGTCGCGGCCCTCGCGGTCACGAACGACACCGTCTACATGGGCGGCAGCATCACCGCGGTCGGCAGCGTCAGCCGCAGCCGGCTGGCCGCGGTCAGCGCCGTCGACGGCAGCCTGCTCCCGTGGGCGCCCGTCCCCGGGGTCGGCTCCACCGCGGGCAACAGCAACGGCGCCACCGGCACCAGCAACGCCGTCCTCGCGCTGACCGTGGCCGGGAACGGCTCGGTCGTCGCCGGCGGCCGCTTCGACACGATGAACGGCGTCAAGGCCACCGGCGTCGCCGCCCTCGACCCGGTCTCCGGCGCCACCCGGCCCTTCGCGGTCAACCAGCGGCTGACCAACCAGGGCGTCAACTCCGCCGTCTACAGCCTGACCAGCCACGGCGACCTGGTCGTCGGGACCGCCTACGACTTCTACGGCCCGGGCAACCTCGAGGGCTCGTTCGTGGCCAGGGCCGACGGCGGCGCGATCGTCGAGATCAACGACTGCCGCGGCGACTCGTACTCGAACCACGTGAGCGACGGCGTCGTCTACGTCGCCAGCCACAGCCACGACTGCGGCAACATCGGCGCGTTCCCCGAGCAGAACCCGCGGGTGCACAAGTTCGGCGTGGCCTTCACCCTCGCGCCCACGGGCACCGTCGGCAGCCGCACCATCACCAACGGCAACTTCCGCGGCCAGCCCGCGGGCTCGCTGCTGCCGTGGTTCCCGACCATGACCCCGGGCACCTACACCGGGCAGGGCCAGGCCGGCTGGTCGGTCACCGGCAACGGCCGCTACGTCGTCTACGGCGGCGAGTTCCCGCGGGTGAACGGCGTCGGCCAGCAGGGCCTGGTGCGCTACGCGCTGCCGGACACCGCCCCGAACCGCGTCGGCCCGTCGGCCGAGGGCTTCGCCGCCACCGCCACCTCGCCGGCGCCCGGCCGGGTGACCGTGAACTGGACGGCCACCGCCGACCAGGACAACGCGAACCTCGTCTACCGCGTCGAGCGCGAGGGCCAGGCGCTGCCCGTCGCCGAGACCGTGCAGGCCTCCACCTGGTGGAACCGCCCGGCCATGTCCGCCGGCGACGCCGGGGTCAGCGGCGACCTGCGCTACCGCGTCACCGCCACCGACCCCTTCGGCAACACCGTCGCCACCGAGTGGGTCGGCGTCTCGGTCGTCGCCGCCACCGGCGGTCAGACCCGGCCCTACGCCGACGCGGTCCGCGCCGACGGCGCCTCGAACCACTGGCGGCTGGGCGAGACCTCGGGCAACGCCGCCGACGTGATCGGCAGCCGTCCGCTGACCGTCGGCTCCGGCGTCACCCGCAACCAGGCCGGCGCGGTCGCGGGCGACACGGCCTACTCCTTCAACGGCAGCTCCGGCGCGTCGCTGGCCACCACGGGCACCACCGCCGCGCCGAACACCTTCACCCAGGAGGCGTGGATCCAGACCACGTCCACCTCGGGCGGCCGGGTCATGGGCTTCGCCAACAAGGCCACCGGCACCAGCTCCACGTTCGACCGGCAGGTGTACCTGCAGGACGACGGCCGCATCTCCTTCTCGGTGAAGGTCCGGGCCGGCTTCCTCGGCCTCTCCCTCGAGACCCGCACGGTGACCAGCACCGCCCGGTACAACGACGGCCGCTGGCACCACGTGGCCGCCACGATGAGCCCCGCGGGCATCCGGCTGTACGTCGACGGCGTCCTCGTCGGCTCGCGCACCGACACCACCACCGGCCAGTCGTACAACGGCTACTTCCGGGTCGGGGCCGACAAGGCGATCGCCGAGGCCAGCACCTTCACCGGCCGGATCGACGAGGTCGCGCTGTACCCGACCGCGCTGTCGGCGCAGCAGGTCGCCGCGCACGCCGCCGGCGGCGGCGCCGTCCCGGTGGCCAACACGCCGCCCACGGCGCGCGTCTCCGCCGCGGCGACCGGCCTGGCCGCCATGTTCGACGCCCGCGCCTCCGTCGACGCCGACGGCAGCATCGCCTCCTACGCCTGGGACTTCGGCAACGGGCAGCGGGGGACCGGCGCCACGGCGTCGCACACCTACGCCACCGCCGGCACCTACGTCGTCACCCTGACGGTCACCGACGACAAGGGCGCGACCACGACCGCGAAGACGCTGGTCACCGTGGCCCCGGTGCGGGTCAACCAGGCCCCGACGGCGGTGTTCACCGCCACCGGGCGCGACCTGGACGTCGCGGTGGACGGCGCGGCCAGCGACGACGCCGACGGCACCGTGACCGCCTGGTCGTGGAACTGGGGCGACGGCTCCGCCGCCGGCACCGGCCGGACCGCCGCGCACACCTACGCCGCGGCCGGCACCTACACCGTCACCCTGACGGTCACCGACAGCGACGGTGCGACGAAGGCGGCCTCGCAGGAGGTCACCGTCACCGCCCCGGTCCCCACCGCCCCGATCGCCAAGGACACCTTCGGCCGCTCGGTCACCGGCGGCCTGGGCACCGCGGACGTCGGTGGCGCCTGGACGGTGATCGCCGGCGCCGCGCGGCAGTCGGTCACCGACGGCGTCGCCGAGCTGGGCCTGCCCGGCGCCGGCAACAACACCGGCTCCCACCTGGCCGGCGTCAGCACGACCGACGCCGACATCCGCAGCGCGTTCACCCTCTCCTCGGTGCCCACCGGCAGCGGCACGTCGGTGTACGTCGTCGCCCGCCGCACGGCGGCCGGGGACGAGTACCGGGTCCGCGTGCGGGTCGACGCCGACGGCGCGGTCTGGCTGGCCCTGTACCGGTCGGTCGCCGGCGCCGAGGCCTTCCCCGGCGGGGAGGTCCGGGTGACCGGGCTGACCTGGACGCCGGGGACCACCCTGGCCACCCGGGTGCAGGTCTCGGGCACCGGCACCACCGCGGTGACCGCCTCGGTGTGGGCCGCGGGCTCGGCCGAGCCGACCGCGCCGCAGCTGTCGCGGACCGACACCACCGCGGCCCTGCAGGCGGCCGGCTCCGTGGGCCTGGCGGCCTACCGTCCCGGCAGCGCCACCGCCGCCAGCGCCGTCCGCTTCACCGCCTTCCGGGTGGGCCTGGTCGGCGCCGGTCCGCACACCAACGTCGCCCCGACCGCGGCCTTCACCGCGCAGGCCACCGACCTCGCGGTCGCCGTGGACGCGGCCGGCTCGGCCGATCCCGACGGCCGGGTGACCCGGGCGGACTGGGCCTTCGGCGACGGCGGCACGGCGACCGGCCCGACGGCCGGCCACACCTACGCGGCGGCGGGCACCTACACCGTCCGGCTCACCGTGACCGACGACGAGGGCGCCACGGCGACCACGACCCGCCAGGTCACCGTGACCGCGCCCCCGGCCCCGCCGGTGGAGGTCCCGGCCGTGCAGGTGGCGGCCGACACCTTCGACCGGGCGGTCACCGGCGGCCTGGGCACCGCCGACCTCGGCGGCGCCTGGACGTCGGTCGCCGGCGCCTCGCGGCAGGCGGTCGTCGACGGCGGCGCGGTGCTGACGGTCAACCCGGCCAACAACACCGGCTCGCAGCTGGCCGGCGTCGCGGCGGCGGGTGTCGACGTCCGCACCACGGTGTCCTTCTCCGCGGTGCCGGCCACCGGGACCGGCGCCTACGCCTTCGTCACCGGGCGCCGGGTCGGGAACGCGATGTACAACGCGCGGGTCCGGGTCCTGCCCGACGGCAGCGTCGGCGTGGCGGTCGTCCGCGAGATCGCGGGGACCGAGACGGTCCTCGGCCCGGTGACCACGCTGCCCGGCGTCACCTACACCCCGGGCACCCCGCTGGAGATCCGGTTCCGGGTGACCGGCACGGGGACGACGGACCTCGCGCTGACCGTGTGGCAGGCCGGCGCGGCCGAGCCCGCCACCCCGACGCTGGTCCGCAGCGACAGCGCCGCCGAGCTCCAGGCGCCCGGCGCCGTCGGGATCTCGGCCTACCTGTCGGGCAGCGCGACCGGCCCGGTCGCCGTCCGGTTCGAGGGGCTCACCGCCACCCTCGTGCCCTGACCCGCCGTACGACGAGCCCGGTGCCGGGCCGGCCAGCAGGCCGGCCCGGCACCGGGCCGTCGGCGTCCCGTCCGCCGGTGACGCAGGGTGATGCCCGGCGGGTGCCGTCACCCTCCCGAGCTCGGGTGTACCGCTTCGGGGGATGCCCGGGCGTCACGGAACGTGACACGGTCCCGGGCGACTGCGCTCACCACCCGTGAGTCGCGACGGGGAACGCACGACTCGGGGGAGACGACGCCATGCGCGCACGCACCACCACCGCGACCGGCCGGCGGGCGGTCGCCGGCGCCGTCGGCCTGCTGCTGGCGGCGGGCACGCTCGCGCTGGTGCCGGCCACGGCCCGCGCCGATTCGGCGCCGGTCCTGCCGTCACCGGCGAACCCGGTCACCGTCACCGCCGACGCCCTGCCGACCACGCAGATCGACGGCGTGGGGTGGGCGCAGGCGATCGTCGGCGACACCGTCTACGTCGGTGGGTCCTTCACCTCCGCCCGCCCGGCCGGGGCGCCGGCGGGCACCCAGGAGACGCCGCGCAGCAACCTGCTCGCCTACGACGTCCGCACCGGCGCGCTCGTCACCTCCTTCGCGCCGGTCGTCAACGGCCAGGTCCTCGCCGTCGCCGCCTCGCCGGACGGCTCGCGCCTCTACATCGGCGGCGACTTCACCGCCGTGAACGGGCAGACCCGCAACCGCGTCGCGGCCTTCGACACCGCCACCGGCGGCCTCGTCGCCGGCTGGAGCCCCTCGGTCAGCAGCCAGGTCCGCGCGCTGGCGGCCACGAACAGCACCGTCTACCTGGGTGGCTCGATCACCGCGGTCGGCGGGGTGAGCCGCACCCGGCTGGCCGCCGTCCGCGCCTCCGACGGCGGCCTGCTGCCGTGGGCGCCGGTGCCGGGCACCGGCCCCACGACCGGCAACCGCAACCCCGACCCCACCCTGAACAGCCGCACGAGCAACGACGTCCTCGCCCTGGTCGTCACCGGCGGCGGGGACCAGGTCGTCGTCGGCGGCCGGTTCGACACGGTGAACGGCGTGAAGGCGACCGGCGTCGCCGCGGTCGACGGCGTCACCGGCGCGACCCGGCCCTTCGCCGTCAACCGGCTGGTCACCAACCAGGGCGCCTTCTCGGCGGTGCACAGCCTCTCCACCGACGGCACCGCCGTGTACGGCACGGCCTACGACTACTACGGCCCCGGCAACACGGAGGGCAGCTTCGCCGCCGCCGCCGACGGCGGCGCGGTCATCGCGATCAACGACTGCCACGGCGACACGTACTCCAGCCACGCGATGGGCGGCGCCCTGTACCTCGCCGGGCACTCGCACGACTGCGAGCAGATCGGCGGCTACCCCGAGCAGAACCCGCGGGTGCACCGCTACGCCGTCGCCGTCACCACCGGCGCGACCGGCGGGACCGTCGGCCCCGGCACCCTGCGCAGCGGCACCTACTACGGCCAGCCCGCGCCCTCGCTGCTCAACTGGTTCCCGACGATGACCCCCGGCGAGGTCACCGGCCAGTTCCAGGCCGGCTGGAGCGTCACCGGCAACGGCCGCTACCTGGTCTACGCCGGCGAGTTCCCGCGCGTGAACGGCGTCGGCCAGGCGGGTCTGGTCCGCTACGCGCTGCCCGACACGGCCCCGAACGCCGTCGGCCCGAACGCCGACGGGTTCGCCGTGGGCGCGGCGCTCCCCACGCCCGGGACGGCGCAGGTGACCTTCCGCGCCACGTCCGACCAGGACAACGAGTGGCTCACCTACCGCGTCTACCGCGACAGCGAGACGCCGGCGGGCCTCGTCGCCGAGCTGACCCGCGCCTCCACCTGGTGGAGCCGGCCGCTGGTGTCGGTGACCGACCCGGCGGCCACCGCCGCGTCGCGCTACCGCGTCGTGGCCACCGACCCGTTCGGCAACCGCGCCGTCACCCCGTGGGCCGCGGTCGACCCGGCCGGGGTGCCGCCCACGCCGTCCTACCGCGACGCCGTCGCCGCCGACGGCGCGCTCGAGCACTGGCGGCTCGGCGAGACCGCGGCGGCCCTCGCCGCCGCCGGGGGTCTCGCGCCGGGCGCGATGGGGCTGGCGCCGCTGCTCGGCATGCCCGGCGTGACCCCCGGCGTGCCGGGGGCGATCACCGGCGACCCCGACACCGCCTACGCCCTCGACGGCACGCCCGCCGGGTACCTGGCGATCCCGGCGCTCTTCCCGCCCCTGGACACCGTGACCGTCGAGGCGTGGTTCCGCACCGACTCCGCCGACGGCGGGCTCCTCGCCGGCTTCGGCGACGCCATGACCGGCACCAGCACCGTGGTCGACCGGCTCACCTGGATCGGCACCGACGGCCGGGTCCGCTTCGGTGTCAGCCCGGAGGCCGGGGTGCGGCGGACCGTCACCAGCGACGACTCCTACGCCGACGGCGAGTGGCACCTGGTCGCCTCGACCCTCAGCCCGGCCGGCATGTTCCTGTACGTCGACGGCGAGCTGGTCGGCTCCCGCACCGACACCACCGCCGGGTTGAACCGGAGCAGCTACTTCCGCGTCGGTGGCGACGCCACGTGGGACGACGGCGTCAGCTACCTCGACGGCGAGGTCGACGAGGTCGCGGTCTACCTGTCGCCGACCACCGACGCCCGCGCCGCCGAGCACTTCCTGCTCGGCCGCACCGGCACCGAGCCCGACCAGGCGCCGCGCGCGGCGTTCACCACCGCGGCCGCCGGCCTGGCGGTCACGGCCGACGGCACCTTCTCGCGCGACCCCGACGGCGACACGGTCACCCACTCCTGGAACTGGGGCGACGGCACCGCCGCCGGCTCCGGCGCGACGGCCTCGCACGTGTACGCGGCGCCGGGCACCTACACCGTCGTCCTCACCGCCACCGACGCCGGCGGCGCCACCTCCACGGCCCGGCAGCAGGTGACGGTCACCCGCGCCAACCAGGCGCCGACGGCGGCGTTCACCGCCACCCCGGACGGGCTCGCCGTCGCCGTCGACGCGGCCGGCTCGGCCGACGCCGACGGCACCGTCGCCGCCTACTCCTGGACCTGGGGCGACGGCACCGCCGCCGGCTCCGGCGCGACGGCGGCGCACGCCTACGCCACCGCCGGCAGCTACACGGTCACGCTCACCGTCACCGACGACGACGGGGCGACCGCCAGCACGACGCGGGTCGTCACGGTGACCGCGCCGGGCGTGCCGCAGGTGCTGGCGGCCGACGCCTTCGGCCGCACGGCCACCGGCGGGCTCGGCACCGCCGACGTCGGCGGCGCCTGGACGTCGCTGGTCGGCGCCACCCGGCAGTCGGTCGCCGGCGGGACAGCGCAGCTGGCCCTCGCCAAGGGCAACAACGCCGGCTCACACCTGGCCGGCGTCTCGGCCCGCGACGTGGACGTGCGCACCACGGTCTCGCTGTCGGCCGTGCCCAACGGCGGCTCCGGCGCGCTGGTCTTCGTCACCGGCCGCCGCGTGGGCACCGCGCAGTACAACGCGCGGCTGCAGTTCTCGCCCGCCGGCACGGTCACCGTCGCGCTGCTGCGCGAGGTGGCGGGGGTCGAGTCGCAGCTCGGCGCGGCGGTCGCGCTGCCCGGGCCGGCGTACACGGCCGGCACCCCGCTGCAGGTGCGCCTCGAGGTCACCGGCACCGGCCCGACCCGGGTCGCGCTGACGGTGTGGCGGGGCGGCGCGGCCGAGCCGGCCACCCCGACCCTCACCCGCACCGACGCGACCGCGGTGCTGCAGGCCGCTGGCTCGGTCGGCCTGGCCGGCTACCTGTCCGGCAGCGCCACCGCGCCGGTCACCGTCCGCTTCGACGACCTGCGGGTGACCGCGCCCGGCACGGCGCAGCCGCCCGCGAACGCCGCTCCGGTCGCGACCTTCACCGTCCAGACCACCGGCCTGTCGGTCGCGGTGGACGGCGCCGGGTCGAGCGACGGCGACGGCACGGTCGCCTCGTACGCGTGGAACTGGGGCGACGGCACCGCCGCGGGCAGCGGCGCGACGGCGACGCACGCCTACGCCGCCGCGGGCACCTACGCCGTGACGCTCACGGTGACCGACGACGACGGCGCGACCGCCACCACCACGCGGACGGTCACGGTGACCGCGCCCACCGGGCCGGCGGACCCGCAGGTGCTGGCCGCCGACGCGTTCGGCCGCACGGTCACCGGCGGTCTCGGCGCCGCCGACGCCGGGGGCGCCTGGACCGCGGCGATCGGCGCGAGCCGGCTGTCGGTCTCCGGCGGCACCGCCGTCCTCGGCCTGCCCAACGCGGGCAACGACACCGCCGCCTACCTCGGCTCCGTGAGCACCAGCAGCGCCGACGTCCGCGCGACCTTCGCGCTCGCCGCGACGCCGACCGGCAACGGCACGTACGTGTACGTGACCGGCCGCCGGGTGGGTGCCGGCGAGGAGTACACGGTGCGCTTCCGGGTCGCCCCGGACGGCGGCGTGTGGCTGGCGCTGGCCCGGACCACCGGGAACGTGGAGACGTTCCCCGGCGGCGAGGTGCGGGTGGCCGGGCTGACGTGGACGCCGGGCACGACGCTGGCCACGCGGGTGCAGGTGTCGGGCACCGGCACCACGACCGTCACCGGGTCGGTGTGGGTCGCGGGGCGGGCCGAGCCGGCCGCTCCGCAGCTGACCCGGACCGACACCACCGCCGCGCTGCAGAAGCCGGGCGGGGTGGGCATCGGCGCCTACCGGCCGGGCGGGGCGACGGCGGCCACCTCGGTGCGCGTCGACGACCTGTCGGTCACCGCGGTCGGCACCCCGCCGCCCCCGCCGCCGCCGGTCGACGTGGCCCCGACGGCCGCCTTCACCGCGCAGACGACGGGCCTGTCGGTCGCGGTCGACGCCGCCGGCTCGGCCGACCCCGACGGCACGGTCGCCGCGTACGCCTGGACCTGGGGCGACGGCACGCCGAACGGCACCGGCACGACGGCGACGCACGCCTACGCCGCCGCGGGCACCTACACGGTGACGCTCACGGTGACCGACGACGACGGCGCGACCGCCACCACCAGCCGCTCGGTCACGGTGGCCGCACCGGGCGGGCCGGCGCAGCCGCAGGTGCTGGCCGCCGACGCCTTCGGGCGCACCGTGACCGGCGGCCTGGGCGCCGCCGACGTCGGCGGCCCGTGGACGGCCTCGGCAGGGGCGAACCGGCTGTCGGTCGACGGCGGGGCGGCGGTGTTCGCCCTGCCGACCGGGGGCAACGTCGCCTCGGCGCACCTCGCCGGCGTGGGCGCGACCGCGGTCGACCTCCGCACCGCGGTCACGCTGTCGGCGGCGCCGGCCGGCGCGACCGGCACCGTCGTCACCCTGACCGGCCGGCGGGTCGGCACGGGCCAGGAGTACTCGGTGCGCGTCCGCGTCGCGGCCGACGGCGGGGTCTGGCTGGCCCTGTCACGGGTGACCGGCGGGGTGGAGTCCTTCCCCGGCGGCGAGGTCCGCGTCGCCGGCCTGACCTGGACGCCGGGCACCACCCTGGCCGTGCAGGTCCGGGTCACCGGCACCGGCACGACCACGGTCACCGGGAAGGTGTGGGCGCTCGGCTCGGCCGAGCCGGCGGCGCCGCAGCTGACCCGGACGGACACGACCGCGGCGCTGCAGGCCCCGGGCGGGGTCGGGCTGGCCGCCTGGCGGCCGGGCACCAACACCACCGCCACCACGGTCCGGTTCGACGACCTGCAGGTCACCGCCGTCCCGTGACCGCCGTCCCGTGACCGCCGGTCACGGGACGACGGGGGAACCCACCCCACCCGGGGGAGGGCTCCACGGACCGGGTGACCCGTGCGGGTGAGGCCGTCCGGCGGAGGCTCCCGGTGGCGGGTGCGCCTGACGATGCTCGACCAGGACGAGGACGCCGGTCGTGCGGTCGCGCACGCGCTGCGTCCTCCCATCGGGCAGGTCGGCACCACCAGGGAGGCCACAGTGGACGGCACGCGGAACGCCCCCGACCGGGCGGTCCGGCGATGACGACCGTCGCCGGACACCGATCCGGGGAGGCGGCACCCGAGGGCCTGCGCGCGACGCTGGGGCGGCTGTCGGCCGCGCAGAAGGGGTCGGCCGGCGCGCCGCTGTACTCCCGCTTCGTCAACCGGCCGCTGGGCCGGTTCTTCGCCGCGCTCGCGTACGGCGCCGGCCTCACCCCGAACACCGTCACCGCGGTCAGCGCCACCTCGACCGCCACCGGTGTCGCGCTCCTCGCGCTCGTCCCCCCGTCGGTGCCGATGGGACTGGCGGTCGCCGCCTGCCTGGTCCTCGGCTACGGCCTCGACGCGGCCGACGGCCAGCTCGCGCGGCTGCGCGGCGGCGGGTCGCCGGCGGGGGAGTGGCTCGACCACATGGTCGACGCCGCCAAGGTCGCGAGCCTGCACCTGGCCGTGGCGATCGGCCTGTTCCGGTTCACCGACGTCGCCCCGGCGGTGCTGCTGATCCCGCTCGGGTTCTGCTTCGTCGACGTCGTCATCTTCTTCGCGATGATGCTGAACGAGGCGCTGCGCGCCCAGCACGGCGTCGCCACCCGGGCCCAGGGCCCGACGCAGCAGGTCGGGATCGCCCGGTCGCTGCTCGCGCTGCCCACCGACTACGGCGTCCTCGCGCTGGTGTTCGTCCTCTTCGGCGCCACCTCGGTCTTCGTGCCGGTCTACGCCGCGCTCGGCGCGGCCGAGGGCCTGTTCCTCGCGCTGGCGCTGGTCAAGTGGTTCCGCGAGATGGACCGGCTGCCCCGATGACCCGGCCCCGCCTGCTGGTCGTGCACCCCGGCTCGGAGCTGTACGGCGCCGACCGGATGCTCCTGGAGTCGGCGACCGCGCTGGCCGGCCGCTTCGAGCTGACCGTCGCCCTGCCCGGCCCCGGGCCGCTGGTGCGCGAGCTCGAGGCGCACGGCGTCCGGGTCGAGCTGTGCCCCATGCCCGTGCTGCGCAACTCCGCGCTGCGCCCGGCCGGCTTCCTGCGGCTGGTCGCCGACGCGGTCCGGGGCACCGTGCCGGCCCTGCGGCTGCTGCGCCGCCACCCCGCCGGCGTCTACGTCAGCACCCTCACCCTGCCGTCGTGGCCGCTGCTGGCCCGGGTGGCCGGCCGCCGGTCGATCTGCCACGTGCACGAGGCGGAGCAGTCGGCACCGCGGCTGCTGCGCCGCGGGATGGCGCTGTGCCCGGCGCTGGCCGACCGCGTGGTGGCCAACAGCCGGTTCACCCTCGACGTGCTCACCGAGGTCGCCCCGCGGCTGCGCCGGCGCGCGGCCGTGGTGCACAACGCCGTCCGCGGCCCGGCCGTCGCCGGTCCGGCCCGCGCGCGCGTGGACGGCCCGCTGCGGCTGCTGTTCGTCGGCCGGCTCAACCCGCGCAAGGGCCCGCAGGTCGCGATCGCCACGCTGCGCGAGCTGCTCGCCCGCGGCGTCGACGCCCGGCTCACCGTGGTCGGCTCCGTCTTCGCGGGCTACGAGTGGTTCGAGGCCGAGCTGCGCGCGACCGTGGCCGGCGCCGGCCTGGGCGACCGGGTCGAGTTCCTCGGCTTCCGCGCCGACGTCTGGCCGCTGCTGGCCGGCGCGGACGTCGTCCTCGTTCCCGCGCAGGGCGACGAGTCCTACGGCAACACCGCCGTCGAGGCGGTGCTCGCCGCGCGGCCGCTGGTGGTCAGCGACCACAGCGGCCTGCGCGAGGCCGCGGCCGGCTACCCGAGCGCCCAGGCCGTGCCGGCCGGGGACCCGGTGGCGTGGGCCGACGCCGTCGCCCGGGTCGCCGCCGACTGGCCGCGGTACCGCGCGGCCGCGCTGGCCGACGCGGCGGAGGCCCGGCGCCGGTCGGCGCCGGAGCGGTACGCCGCCGAGCTGGTGGCGGCGGTGGGTGCGCTGGGCGGACCGGCGCCGGTCCCGGCCCCCGGCCCCGTGACGGCGGAGGCCGCGGCGTGAGCGGCCGTTTCCCGGCGGTGCTGATGTACCACTCGATCAGCGCCTCGACCGAACCCGACCCGCACGCCGTCCGCGTGCACCCCGACCGGCTGGACGCCCACCTGCGGCTGCTGCGGCGCCTGGGCCTGCGCGGCGTCTCGCAGACCGAGCTGGTGCGCGCCGCCGACCGCGGCGAGGCCGCCGGCCTGGTCGGGCTGACCTTCGACGACGGCTACGCCGACTTCCTCACCACCGCCGTCCCGGTGCTCGAGCGGCACGGGATGACCGGCACGGTCTACGTCGTCGCCGGGCACATGGGGGCGACCAACTCCTGGGACACCGGCCCGCAGTTCCCGATCATGACCGCCGACCAGGTGCGCGCGGTCGCCGCGGCCGGGCACGAGGTCGGCAGCCACACGACCACCCACGCCCGCCTGGCCGGCGCCGACCCGGACGCGGTCGCCGCGGAGGTGACCGGCAGCCGCGCGCTGCTCGAGGACGTCCTGCAGGCCGAGGTGCCCGGCTTCTGCTACCCCTACGGCTCCTACGACGCGGCCGCGGCCGACGCCGTCCGTGCCGCCGGGTACGACAACGCCTGCGTCACCGGCGACTACGACCCGGGCGACCGGCACACGCTGCCGCGCTGCTACGTCAGCCCGCGCGACACCGGCGCCCACATCGTGGCGCGCCTGGCCCGGCACGCGGTGCGCGTGCGGCGTGCCGCCGTCGCGGCACCGGCGGCGAGCCGCTGACGTGGTGTCCGCCCTCCGCTCCCTGCTGCGCCGCCGCGCCGTGGTCGCCGTCGCCGGTCAGGCGACGATGGCCCTGGCCGGCCTGGCGCTGCAGGTCACCGCGGCCCGGCTGCTCGGCGCCGGCGGGCTGGCGGTGTTCTCGCTCGTCTACGGCGCGCTGGTGCTGGTGACCGCGGTGTGCAGCGGGATGGTCGGCGACTCCCTCACGGTGCTCGACCGGCACGACCGGTCGGTGCGGGCCGGGTTGCACGTCTGGACCGTCGTGCTGTCCGGCGCTGCCGGGCTCGCCGGCGCGCTCGCGGCGCTGTGGAGCGGCCTGGTGCCGGTGTGGGCCGGGCTGCTGCTGGCGCCGGCGTGCGCGACGTTCGTCGTCGAGGACACGCTGCGCCGGCTGCTCATGGCGTGCGGCCGCTACGCCGCCCTGCCGGTGGTCGACGGCACCAGCCTGGTCGGCGCCCTGGCCGCGCTGGGGGTCGCCGGGGCGACCGGCGAGGTGACGCTCGCGTCGTTCGTCGTCGCGCTGCTGGTGGGTCAGGCGTCGGCGGCCGTGGTGGCCTGGTGGCTGGTGCCCGTCGGAGAGCGGCCGGCCGGCCCGTGGCGCCGTCCCGGCCTGCGCACCGTCGCCGGCTTCGGGGTGTGGCGGGCCGCCGCGCAGACCGTGCGGCCGGGCTCGCTGACGCTGTTGCGGCTGCTGGTCGTCGGCCTGGTCTCCGCCGCGGCGTACGGGCCGCTGGAGGCCGCCCGCGTCTACACCGCGCCGATGCTGACGCTCGTCGCCGGCATCGCCTCGTTCCTGCTGCCGCACTTCGTCGGCCTGCGCACGCGGCCGCTCGTGACCAGCCTGCGGGTCGCCGACCGGGCGTCGCTCGGGCTCGTCGCGGGGATCGGCGCGCTGGGCCTGGCCGCGCTCGCGCTGCTGCCGGTGCTCGGCCCGGCGCTGACCGGCGGGGACTACGAGGTCCCGGTGGTCGCCGTCGCCGGGTGGACGGTCTACGCCGCCTGCGCGGCGCTGCTGCTGCCGTACGCGTCGCTGTCGTCGGTGCACGGCGAGCAGCGCCGGGTGCTGCTGCTGCGCGGCGTGGAGTTCGTGTCGCTGGCCGGCGTCGCCGCCCTGGTGCTGGTCGCCCCGGGCCAGGTGGCCTGGGCGCCGTTCGTGCTGGCCGCCGGTCCCGCGCTCACCGCGCTGGCGGTGCGGCAGTCGGTCGTCGTCCCGCTGGTGCGGCGGGGCGAGCGGCGGCTGGTCCGCGAGGCGGTGCCGGCGTGACCGCGGCGGTCCGGGCGCGGGCGGCGGTGACGGCGGTCCCGCCGCGGCTGGTGGTCTGCATGCTGCTGCTGGTCCTGACCACGGTGGGGTGGCGGCGCGGCACCTACTTCAGCGGCTCGCTGGACCCGGTGGTCGCGGCGAAGGCCGTGCTGAGCGTCCTGGCCCTGACGGTGGCCTTCCTCGGCACCCGGCGGGCGCACCTGCGGGTGGGCACCGGCACGCTGTGGGCGCTGGGCGTGCTGCTCGGCGCCTCGGTGCTCGGCGCGCTGACCCACGGGCCGCTGGTCGCCGGCGGGGTGATCGCCGTCCGGGTGACGATCATCGCGCTCACCGTCGTCCTGCTGCTGCGCTGCTACACGACCACCCAGTTCTTCTCCGGCCTCGCGCGGGCGTGCGCGGTCGTCGGCGGGGTCGCCGCGGTCACCGGCCTGCCGACCCTGTCCAGCGGCCGGCTGGCCGGCGGCTTCCCGGAGCTGGCACCCAACGAGCTCGCGCTGCTCGCCTGCCTGGTCGTGCTGTACGCCGGGTGGCGGATCGCGGTGTGCGGTGCGGGGCTCGCGACGGTGGCCGTCGCCGTCGTGGCGCTCGGCGTCCTCTGGTCCACCGGGTCCCGCACCGCGCTGCTCATGCTGCTGCCCGCCCTGCTGGTGATGGCCCTGCACATGCGCCGGCCACGGGTCGGCCTGGTCGTGGGCGCGCTGCTCGTCGGGGTGGCCGCCGTCGTCGCCGTGGGGAGCTCCGACGCGTTCGGGGCGTTCCTGGAGCGGGACGGCGAGGGCACCAGCACGGTCGAGTCGCGGTTCGTCGCCTGGGACGCGGCCACCCGGTGGGCCGACGACGGCTGGCAGGCGGTGTTCGGCGGCGGCCTGTCGGTGAAGATCATCCGGGTCACCGGCCAGTTCTGGGACGAGCAGCCGCTGGACAGCAGCTGGTTCTCCCTGCTCGTGCAGACCGGGGTCCTGGGGCTGCTGCTGGCCGGGCTCTGGGCGCTGTGGGCCGTGCGCGGGGCGCTGTGCGCACCGCGGGTGCACCGTGCGCTGTTCCTCGGGCTGCTGGTGTTCCTGCTCGGCCGCAGCGTGCTGGAGAGCGGGCTGTTCGACGCGACGCCGGACTTCCTCGCCTTCCTGGCGGTCTCGCTGCTCGCCGAGGGCGGTTCCCGCCGGCGGCTGTCCGCGGGGGACGACGACGGCGCGGCGGTGCCGCCTCCCGGGCGGGCGGTCCGGCCGGCTCCGGCGCTCGCCGGCTGAGCGCTCGGGGCCGCGGACAGCCCCCGTGCCCCCGGGCCGGTCCGGGCGGGGGGCTCAGCGCCTGGTCTCGTACCTGGCGAGAAGCACGCCGCCGGGGAAGGTCCGGGTCTCCACCAGGTCCAGGTCCACCCAGCTGTCCAGGGCCGGGAAGAACGGCGTGCCGCCGCCCACCAGGACCGGGTGGGTGACGACCACGTACTCGTCGACCAGCCCGGCCCGCACGGCCGCGCCGGCGAGGGTGGCGCCGGCGACGTCCATGGGACCGCCGTCCTCGCCCTTGAGCCGGGTGATCTCCTCGACCGCGTCGCCGGCGACCAGGCGGGCGTTGCCGTCGACCGCGGTGGTCGTGGAGGAGAACACCACCTTGGGCATGTCCCGCCAGCGGCGGGCGTACTCGACGTGCGCGGGGGTGACGCCGGGCTGCTGGTCGGCGGTCGGCCAGTGGGAGCTCATCGTCTCCCACAGCCTGCGCCCGTACAGCGCCAGGCCCGTCGCCGCCACCCGGTCGGACCACCACTGGAACAGCTCGTCGCCCGGCACGCTCCAGCCGAGGTCGTCGCCGGGGGCGGCGGTGTAGCCGTCCAGGCTCACGTTCATGGCGAAGGTCAGTCTGCGCACGGCGGCGCCTCCCGGGAGTCGGTCGTCGGCGCAGAGACCGGCGCGGCGCGCAGAAGTCATCGGTCGGGCCGCACCGGGGCTCCGCTGCCCGGCGCTACGGGCGGCTCGCGCCCGGCGTCAGCTCCCAGCGCCAGACGGCGCCGACCTCGGGATCCGTGAGCTCGGCGGTGCGCCGGAAGCCCAGTCGCCGCAGGACCGCGGTCGAGGGGTTCTCCTCCGCGAGGGTGTGGGCGTACACCAGCGTCACGCCGCGGGCCGTGGCGGAGTCGACCCAGCTCCGGGCGGCCGCGGTGGCGTGGCCCCGTCCGCGGTGCGCCGGAGCCACGCTGTAGCCGATCTCGACGGCTCCGTCGACCGGTGGGCCCGTGAAGCCGCCGAGGCCGACGACGGTGCTCGTCGCGGTGTCGACCACCAGGTGGCTGAACCAGGTGGGGTCCATGCCGTCCCGGAGCGCCTGCACGGTCGCGGGCAGGGCCTCGGGGAACTCGAGGTAGCCGTCGGCCACCGCGTAGCCGGACCTGGCCGTGAAGGCCTCGGCGCCCTCGAGCAGCGCCTCGGCGTGGTCGAGCGTGAGCGGTTCGACGGCTGTGGAGTGCGGACTCATGACCTCACCAGGTCCCCGTGCCGGCGGTTGCGGGTGCGTGCGGTGGCGCGCCGCCATCCTCGCCCGGGCGGAGCCCCGACGGGAGGGGCGCCGGCGCGCCCCGGCGGCGGTCAGCCGCGGGCGGCCCCGCTGACGGCCGGCTGCTTGCCTCTCCCCGCCTTCGGCGCCTCTCGGGGCGCCGGCACCGACGGGGTCTCGGCGCGCGTCTCGGCGGAGGCCTTCCGGGACCGGTTCCGCCGCCGCAGCAGGGCGACCGCGAAGGGCCGGATGCCGGCCGAGCGCAGGATCCGCTGGGTCTCCTGCAGCTCCCCGCCGTCGACCCGGCCGCTGAACAGCACCAGGACGACGCCGTCGTAGCTGTCGGCCACCTGCTTCCAGACCTTCAGCGGTGCCAGCGGGTCGGCGACCTCCAGCCGGACGCGGGGCCCGTCGGCCGAGGCGGCGCTGGCCACGAACTCCGAGCCGGTCACGCTGGCGTCCACGCCGCGGCCGTGCAGCGCCGCGACGACGTCCTCGGCGAAGGTGCGGGTGGCCGGCACCTGGGCGGGCGAGGGCGACAGCAGCACGACGCGGGCGGGGCGCTCCTCGGAGCGCAGCTCGAGCCGGCGGGCCAGGACCGCGGCGGTCTCCCCGGTCAGCACGCTGCGGCGGGCGGCCCGGCCCGAGGCCTGGGTGAGGACCTCGGGGACGTCGTCGCCGTCCCAGGCGCGGCGCAGGTCGTCCTCGGTGTGCACGCGGGTGTCCACGCGGCTGCGGACGACCGCCCCGGCCAGGCCGAGCAGCAGGCCGGCGGCCACGCCCAGCGCGAGCAGGAAGAGGAGCACCGGCGAGGCCGGCGACCCGGGGGTGACGGCGGGGTCGGCGACGGTCAGGTGCACCGGCTCGTCCCCGGACGACGGGGTCTCCAGCGTCTCGACGACGTCGGCGAAGCTGTCGGCGACCTCGTTGGCGATCGCGGCGAGCTGGTCGGGGTCCGTTCCCCTGACGGTGACGTGCAGCTGCGTGGTGTCCGCGGGGTTCGTCGCCGTGACGCGCGACCGCAGGTCGGCCAGCGAGTCGTCGAGCTCGAGCCGGGTCAGCACCGGGGCGAGCACCGCCTCGCTGGTGACGATCTCGGGATAGCTCTTCACGCGCTGCTGCACGAAGGAGGCGCTGTTCGGGATGGACGGCGACACCGAGACGAACACCGTCGCGGTGGCCTCGTAGGTCTTCGGCGTCTGCACGAACACGCCCAGGGCGACCAGGGCGCCGACCAGCGTCGCGCCGACCCAGACGGCCCAGTGCCTGCGCAGCGCCGTGAGGTAGTCCCGCAGTTCCATGTCGTGTGCTCCCTGCCGCGCGATCCCCTCGGGCGGGCAGCCGGTGCGGCCTCGCCCCCGCGGGACACGTCCCCCTGTGGAGCGGCGAACATAACCCGCAGGTCAGCGCCCCGGACCCGTCCCGGAGGACGCCCTCACCCGTCCGGGGGGAGCTCCGGGCGACCCCGCCGGGGAGGCCGCCGGCGCGGCGCCGCCCGAAGGGGTGAAGATCCGCGCGATCCTCACCAAGCGTGACCGGACTCGGTTAGTTTCCTCGACGTTCACGTAGTCGAGCGCCACGGACGTCGCTCCTGCGTCACGGAGAGTGATCTGACGCGAGTTGCCGTCCGGGCAGCGGCGTCACGGGAGGATCGGGGGATCCCATGACGGTGATCGGCTACGCGCCGGGTGCCTACGACCTGTTCCACATCGGGCACCTGAACATCCTCAAGCACGCCGCGGAGCACTGCGACCACCTGGTCGCCGGCGTCGTCTCCGACGAGATGCTGCTGCAGACCAAGGGCCGGCTGCCGATCGTCCCGCTCGCCGAGCGCATGGAGATCGTCCGGTCGCTGCGCTTCGTCGACGCCGTCCACGCCGAGGTCGTCCCGGACAAGATCGACACCTGGCGCGACGTGCGCTTCGACGTCATCTTCAAGGGCGACGACTGGCGGGGGACCCCCAAGGGCGAGAAGTTGGAGCGCGACTTCGCCGCCGTCGGCGTCGAGGTCCGCTACTTCCCCTACACGATGCACACCTCCAGCACGGCGCTGCGCAAGGCGCTGGCCACCCTGGAGACGGCGGTCCCGGCCCCGCGCGCGGCGCACGCCCTCAGCTCCTGAGGCGGACGTCGGCCGACCCGGCCGCGGTGCAGGGGCCCGCGCCTGCGCGAGCGAGGCGGAGGGGCAGCCCGGTCCTTACACTGGGTGGTCGGCCCCGCCGCACTCGGCGGCACCGTCGTGGGCCGGCGATCCTGTGGGAGTCCGATCCTCGTGTCCCTGCGCGGCGTGCTCGACGTCGTCCTCACCGACCCCGGCATGGCCCGCGTGGTGGCCTCCGCCGGCCGCGCCGAGCTGGCGGTCACCGCGCCGCCGCCGGTGCAGCCGCTGGTCGCCGCGGCCCTGGCCGCGGAGCGGCCGGGGGCCGGCGTCCCGGTCCTCGTGGTCACCGCGGGGGAGCGGGACGCCGACGCGACCGCCGACCTGCTCCGCTGCTTCGCGCCCGGCCGCCGCGTCGAGGTGTTCCCCGCGTGGGAGACGCTCCCGCACGAGCGGCTGAGCCCCCGCGCCGACACCGTCGGCCGCCGCCTCGCCGTCCTCCGCGACCTGGCACATCCCGGCGACCACCCGCCGGTCGACGTGCTGGTCGCGCCGGTGCGCAGCGTGCTCCAGCCGCTGGCTCCGGGGCTCGGCGACCTGACCCCGGTCGAGCTGCGGCCCGGCCAGGAGGCCGAGCTCGACGACGTCGCCCGCGCGCTGGTCGACGCCGCCTACACCCGCGTCGAGCTGGTCGAGAAGCGCGGCGAGTTCGCCGTCCGCGGTGGCCTGCTCGACGTGTTCCCGCCGACCGAGCCGCACCCGGTGCGCGTCGAGTTCTGGGGCGACGAGGTCGACGAGCTGCGCTACTTCTCCGCCGCCGACCAGCGGTCCCTCGACGACCGCCCCGACCGGCTGTGGGCTCCGCCGTGCCGCGAGCTGCTGCTCACCGAGGCCGTCCGTGCCCGCGCCGCGGAGCTGGCCGCCGAGCACCCGGGCCTGGGCGACCTGCTGGGCAAGCTGGCCGAGGGCATCGCCGTCGAGGGCATGGAGTCGCTGACCCCGGCGCTGCTGGGCGAGCAGCCGATGCAGCTGCTCACCGACCTCGTGCCGCGCGGCACGCACGTGCTGGTCTGCGACCCCGAGCGGGTGCGCAGCCGCGCGGCGGACCTGGTGCGCACGGCCGAGGAGTTCCTCGCCGCGTCGTGGGCCACCGCCGCCGAGGCGGGCGAGGCCCCGCTCGACCTGGGCGCGTCGTCCTTCCGCGACCTGGCCGACGTCGAGGCCGCCGCCCGCGGCCGGGGCCTGCCCTGGTGGACGACGGGCGCCTTCACCCTCCAGGCCGAGGACGACGACACCCAGGTCACCCTCGACGCGACCACCGTCGACCGCTTCGCCGGCGACGTGCCGAAGGCCGTCGAGACGATGCGGGGCTGGCACCGCGAGGGGTGGCGGGTCGTCGTCACCTTCGCCGGCCCGGGCCCCGCCCAGCGGGCCGCCGACCAGTTCGCCGAGGCCGAGCTCGGCGCCACGCTCGTCCCGGGCATCGAGTCCGCACCCGACGAGCGGCTGACCACGGTCACCCAGGGCAACCTCGAGTCCGGCTTCGCCTTCCCCGGCGTCGGCCTGGCGCTGCTCACCGAGCACGACCTCACCGGCTCGCGCGGCACCACGATGCGCGACGCGGTGAAGATGCCGGCCCGCCGCCGCAACGCCGTCGACCTGGTCCAGCTGCAGCCCGGCGACCTCGTCGTCCACGAGCACCACGGCATCGGCCGCTACATCGAGATGATCAGCCGCACCGTCAACGGCGGGCAGCGCGACTACCTGATCGTCGAGTACGCGCCGGGCAAGCGGAACCAGCCACCGGACCGGCTGTTCGTCCCCACCGACTCCCTCGACCAGCTGACCCGCTACGTGGGCGGCGAGGCGCCGGCGCTGTCCAAGCTCGGCGGCGCCGACTGGCAGAAGACCAAGGGCCAGGCCCGCCGCGCGGTCAAGCAGATCGCCGCCGAGCTCATCCGGCTGTACTCCGCGCGGATGGCCACCCAGGGCCACGCGTACGGGCCCGACACCGTCTGGCAGCGGGAGCTGGAGGACGCCTTCCCGTTCCAGGAGACCCCCGACCAGCTGGCCGCGATCGACGAGGTCAAGGCCGACATGCAGAACCCGGTGCCGATGGACCGGATCATCTGCGGCGACGTCGGCTACGGGAAGACCGAGATCGCGGTCCGGGCGGCGTTCAAGGCGGTGCAGGACGGCAAGCAGGTCGCCGTCCTCGTGCCGACGACGCTGCTGGCCAACCAGCACTTCAAGACCTTCTCCGAGCGGTTCGCCCAGTTCCCGGTGACCGTGAAGGTGCTGTCGCGGTTCCAGTCCGACGCCGAGAGCGCCGAGACACTGCGCCAGCTCGCCGCCGGGGAGGTCGACGTCCTGGTCGGCACGCACCGGCTGCTGCAGCCGACCACCCGGTTCAAGGACCTCGGGCTGGTGATCGTCGACGAGGAGCAGCGCTTCGGCGTCGAGCACAAGGAGTACCTGAAGACGATGCGGACGGCGGTCGACGTCCTGTCGATGTCGGCCACCCCGATCCCGCGCACCCTGGAGATGAGCCTGACCGGCATCCGCGAGATGTCGACGATCCTCACCCCGCCCGAGGAGCGGCACCCGGTGCTGACCTACGTCGGCGCGTGGGAGGACAAGCAGATGGCCGCCGCGATCCGCCGGGAGCTGCTGCGCGACGGCCAGGTCTTCGTGATCCACAACCGGGTGCAGTCCATCGACAAGGCCGCGGCGAAGATCCGCCACCTGGTGCCCGAGGCTCGCGTCGCCGTCGGCCACGGGCAGATGAAGGAGCACGAGCTCGAGCGGATCATGGTCGGCTTCTGGGAGAAGGAGTACGACGTCCTGGTCGCGACGACGATCGTCGAGTCCGGCCTGGACATCCCGAACGCCAACACCCTGATCGTCGACCGGGCCGACACCTTCGGCCTCTCCCAGCTGCACCAGATCCGCGGTCGCGTGGGCCGTGGCCGCGAGCGGGCCTACGCCTACTTCACCTACGACCCGACCCGGCCGCTCACCGAGACCTCGGTCGACCGGCTGACCACCATCGCCAACAACACCGACCTGGGCGCCGGCATGGCCGTGGCCATGAAGGACCTGGAGATCCGCGGCTCGGGCAACCTGCTCGGCGGCGAGCAGTCCGGGCACATCGCCGGCGTCGGGTTCGACCTCTACGTGCGCCTGGTCGGCGAGGCCGTGGCCGACTACCGCGCGCAGGTCACCGGCGAGGAGGCGCCCGCCGAGCCGGTCGAGGTCCGGGTCGACCTGCCGGTCGACGCGCACCTGCCGCACGACTACGTGCCCGGCGAGCGGCTGCGGATGGAGGCCTACCGCAAGGTCGCCTCGGTGCAGGACGACGACCAGGCGCAGGCCGTGCTCGACGAGCTCACCGACCGGTACGGCGCCCCGCCGGCGCCGGTGCTCAACCTGCTCGCGGTCGCGCGGTTCCGGGTCGCGATGCGCACGCTGGGCATCACCGAGGTGTCGCTGCAGGGCCGGGTCATCCGGATCGGCCCGGTCGACCTGCCGGAGTCCAAGCAGATGCGGCTGGCGCGGCTGGCCGAGGGGGCGACCTACAAGGCCGCGGCGTCGACCATCTCGCTCAAGGTGCCGGTCGGCCCCGACCGCCGCACGCCGCTGCGGGACGTCGCGCTGCTGGAGAACCTGCACGCGACCCTGCGCGCGGTCCTCGAGCAGCCGGCCGCCGTCGCCTGACGATCGGAGTCGCTCGGGTGCGGGAACCGCACCCGAGCGACTCCGCCTGCCGGGCCCGCTCCACGAGGTGTGGGAGTCTCGCGGCGTGCGCACGCGTCGACCGGCCGCCGTCCTCGCCCTGGGCCTGATCGCCGGGCTCGCCCTCACCGGGTGCCGGACCTCGCCCAACGTCGCGGCCTACGTCGGCGACGACCGGATCACCGTCGACGCGCTGCAGGGCGCGGTCGACGACCGGCTCGCCGACCCGGCCCAGGCCGAGGCGGTCGGGGACGACGTCGGCGGCTACACCCGCGAGGTGCTCACCGACCTGGTCAACGAGCGGGTGTTCGCGGCCGCGGCGCAGCGCTACGGCGTCGAGGTCGGGGACGCCGAGGTGCGCGAGCGGATCTCGGCGCTGCTGGGCGGCGGGGACCCCGAGGACGCCTACGCGCAGCTGGCGACCCAGGGCTTCTCCCGCGAGGACGTCGACGCCAGCATCACCCAGCAGCTGGTGGTCGAGGGTGTCGCCTACGCCGCGGGCGAGGCCGAGGAGCCCGACCAGGCGGCCCTGCGGTCGCAGTACACGGCGCTGCTGACCTCCCAGGAGCCGCGGCCGCTCGGGATCATCACCGTGGCCGACCAGGCCACCGCCGACGCGGTCGTGGCCCAGCTGCAGGCCGACCCGTCGACCTACCAGTCGCTGGCCGGCCAGTACCAGGGGCAGGCGACGCTGCCGCAGGTCGACCAGATCGGCCCGGACCAGCTGCCCCCGGACCTGGCGGCGCCCCTGCTGGCGGCGGCCGAGGGCACGGTGTTCTCCCAGGCCGTCCCCGGGCTCGGCGGCGTGACCGTCGTCTACGTCCCGGCGTTCGAGGACGTCGCCTTCGCGCTCGGCGAGCAGTCCCGGGCCGAGGCGCAGGACGCCGGGTCGCAGCTCGTGCTCGCGGTGGCCGAGGACCTCGACATCTCGGTCAACCCGCGGTTCGGCAGCTACCGGGAGGGCTCGGTCGTGCCGGCCGAGGGCGGCGTGGTGCAGCTGCTCGACGAGACCGCCGAGGACGCCGACGAGGCCGCCCTGCCCCCGGTGGACGGCGAGGGCTGAGGTGCCGCTCGTGCTCGTCGTCACCACCAGCCCGCGGCTGCCCGGGCTGCTCGGCCCCGCCGGCTGGCGCGCGGTCTCCGGCGGCCGCCCGCTGGCCGCCGTCCCCGGTGCCGCCGCGACGGCCGAGGCGCTGCGGGCCGAGGGCCTGGCGGTCGCCGACGTCCCCGACCTGGCCGCTGCCCGCGCGCTGCCCGGCGACGTCGTCTGCCTGGTCCCGGCCGGTGAGCCGACCGACGACGCGCCCGTGGTGACCGGCGCACCCGAACCCGCCGGCGCGCGGCTGCTCGACGTCGTCACCGTCATGGACCGGCTGCGCTCGCCCGGCGGCTGCCCCTGGGACGCCGAGCAGACCCACTCCTCGCTGCGCGGGTACCTGCTCGAGGAGGCGCACGAGGCCTACGACGCGATCGTCGACGACGACCCCGTGGCCATGCGCGAGGAGCTCGGCGACGTGCTGCTGCAGGTGGTCTTCCACGCCCGGGTCGCCGCCGAGGCCGGGCCCGGGCGCCGGTTCGACGTGGACGACGTCGCCGGTGAGCTGGTCGACAAGCTGGTCCGCCGGCACCCGCACGTGTTCGGTGACGCCGGGCCGCGGGACGTCGCGCAGGTCGAGGCGGGCTGGGAGGAGATCAAGAAGGCGGAGAAGCAGCGCCGCTCGCCGACCGAGGGGGTCTCCCGCTCGCAGCCGGCCGCCTCGTGGGGCGCCGCGCTGGTGCGCCGGGCCGGCCGGGTGGACCTGCCGACGCCGGAGCCGGCGGAGCTGGCCGCGCAGAGCCCGGAGGAGCTGGGGGAGCGGCTGCTCGCCGTTGTGGCCGCCGCCGAGGCCCGCGGGTGGGACGTCGAGGACGCGCTGCGCGAGGCCGTGCGCCGCTACGCCGGGGAGCTCGACGCCGCCGCCGAGGAGCGCGCCCGCAGCTGACCCGCCCGCCCCCCCGGCGAGGGGCGCGAGCGCGGCGGCCGGGGCTCGTTAGGCTGCCCCCGTGGCCAGCATCGACGCCGTCGGCGCGCGGGAGATCCTCGACTCGCGCGGAAACCCCACCGTGGAGGTCGAGGTCGCCCTCGACGACGGGACGATCGCCCGCGCGGCGGTCCCCAGCGGCGCCTCCACGGGCGCCTTCGAGGCGGTGGAGCTGCGCGACGGCGGTGAGCGCTACGGCGGCAAGGGCGTGACCCAGGCCGTCGACGGCGTCCTCGACGTCATCGGCCCCGAGCTCGTCGGCTACGAGGCCAGCGAGCAGCGCCTGGTCGACCAGCGGCTGCTCGACCTCGACGGCACGCCCGACAAGTCCCGGCTGGGCGCCAACGCGATCCTCGGCGTCAGCCTCGCGGTGGCGCGGGCGGCGGCGGACTCGGCGAGCCTGCCGCTGTTCCGCTACGTCGGCGGCCCCTCGGCGCACCTGCTGCCGGTGCCGATGATGAACATCCTCAACGGCGGCGCCCACGCCGACAGCAACGTCGACGTGCAGGAGTTCATGATCGCCCCGATCGGCGCGGCGACCTTCGCCGAGGCGCTGGCCGTGGGCACCGAGACCTACCACGCGCTGAAGTCGGTGCTGAAGGGCCGCGGGCTGTCCACCGGTCTCGGCGACGAGGGCGGCTTCGCCCCCGACCTGCCGAACAACCGCGCGGCCCTGGACCTCATCGCCGAGGCGGTGGAGAAGGCCGGGTACTCGGTGGGCACCGACATCGCGTTCGCGCTCGACGTCGCCGCCACCGAGTTCCACGCCGACGGCGGGTACGACTTCGAGGGCCAGACCCGCTCGGCGGAGTACCTCACCGACTACTACCGCGAGCTCGTCGACGCCTACCCGATCGTCTCGATCGAGGACCCGCTGTCCGAGGAGGACTGGGACGGCTGGATCGCCCTGACCGCCGCCCTCGGCCAGCGCGTGCAGCTGGTCGGCGACGACCTGTTCGTCACCAACCCCGCCCGCCTCGCCGACGGCATCGAGCGCGAGGCGGCCAACGCGCTGCTGGTGAAGGTCAACCAGATCGGCACGCTCACCGAGACGCTCGACGCGGTGAACCTGGCGCACCGCAACGGCTACCGCTGCATGATGAGCCACCGCTCCGGCGAGACCGAGGACACCACGATCGCCGACCTCGCCGTCGCCACCGACTGCGGCCAGATCAAGACCGGCGCCCCCGCCCGCAGCGAGCGCGTCGCCAAGTACAACCAGCTGCTGCGCATCGAGGAGGAGCTGGACGACGCCGCCCGCTACGCCGGCGCCTCGGCCTTCCCGCGGCTGGCGGCGCGCGCCTGACGTGGCCGGGCAGCGGGACCGCCGCGGTGACCGGCGCGGTCCCCGGCGGGGGAGCACCGGGCGGCCGCTGGCGCACGCGGCGTCCCGTCCGGTGCCGACCGGGCGGGTCCCCGGCGCCGGCAGCCGCCCCGAGCCGCGGCGTGCCGGCCGCCGGACGCCGCGGACGACGGCGGCCGCCGGCCGGGCGCGCCGCCCGCTGTTCACCGGCCGGGCCGTGCTGCTCGTCGGGCTCGTGCTGCTGCTCGCGCTGACCCTGGCCGGGCCGTTCCAGCAGTACCTGGCCGGCCGGGCCGAGCTGGCCGAGCTGGCCGCCGAGGGGGCGGGGCTGGACGAGCGGATCGCCGAGCAGGAGGCCCGCCTGGCCGAGCTCGGCGACCCCGTGGTGCTCGCCCGCGAGGCCCGGGAGCGGTTCTTCTACGTGGCGGAGGGGGACCGGCTGATCCGCGTCGTCGACGAGGAGGACGCCGAGGGTGACGCCGGCACGGTCCCCGAGGCGCCCGAGACCGGGCCGCGGACGTGGTACGACGCGCTGATGGGCTCGGTGGCCACGGCCGACGACGTGGCCACGCCGTGAGCGGCGGCCCCGGCGGCCCCGGCGGCCCCGGCGGGCCGGTGCGCGAGCCGGTGACCCCGGCCGACCGGGAAGTCGTCGCCCGGCAGCTCGGCCGGCCGCCGCGCGCGCTGGTCGCGGTGGCGCACCGCTGCCCGTGCGGGCAGCCCGACGTCGTCGAGACCTCCCCGCGGCTGGAGGACGGCACCCCGTTCCCCACGCTGTACTACCTGACCTGCCCCCGGGCCAACGCCGCCGCGAGCCGGCTGGAGTCCGGCGGCCGGATGCGGCAGTGGCAGGACGACCTCGGCACCGACCCGGAGCTCGCGGCCGGCTACCGCGCCGCCCACGAGGCCTACCTGGCCGCCCGGGACGCCGCCGCCCGTCCCGGCGAGCCGGTGCTGGAGACCCGCAACACCGCCGGGGGCATGCCCGACCGGGTCAAGTGCCTGCACGCGCTGGCCGGGCACAGCCTGGCCGCCGGCCCCGGCGTCAACCCCGTCGGCGACCGCGCCGTCGCCGAGATGGGGGAGTGGTGGGCGAAGGGGCCCTGCGCCCTCCCCGAGGAGGACGCATGACACGGGTCGCGGCCATCGACTGCGGCACCAACTCCATCCGCCTGCTGGTCGCCGACGTGCCCGAGCGCGGCGCGCACACCGACCTGCTGCGGCGGATGGAGGTCGTCCGGCTCGGCGAGGGCGTGGACGCCACCGGCCGGCTGTCGGAGGCGGCGATCGAGCGCACCCGCCGGGTGCTCGCCGAGTACACCGCCCAGGCCCGCGAGCTCGGGGCGACGGCGGTGCGGATGGTCGCCACGAGCGCCAGCCGGGACGCCGCCAACCGCGCCGACTTCGAGCAGATGGTGCAGGCGACGCTGGGCCAGCTGCCCGACGTCGTCCCCGGTTCCGAGGAGGCGCACCTGTCCTTCCTCGGCGCCACGGCCTCGCTCGACGCCGCCGTGGCCGCCCACGGGGGTGCGGCACCCGAGCCGCCCTACCTGGTCGTCGACATCGGCGGCGGCTCGACGGAGTTCGTGCTCGGCGACAGCAGCGGCGTGCGGGCCGCGCGGTCGGTGGACGTCGGCTGCGTGCGGCTGACCGAGCGGCACCTGCACGGCGACCCGCCGACCGCGGACGAGATCCAGCGCACCGAGGCCGACGTGCGGGCCGCCCTGGCCGAGGTCGTCGCCGACGTCCCCGTGGCCGAGGCCGCCACCCTCGTCGGGCTGGCCGGCTCGGTGACCACCGTGGCCGCGCTCGCGCTCGGCCTGCCCGAGTACGACGCCGACGCCATCCACGGCTCGCGCATCCCGGTGTCCGCCGTCCGCTCGGTCACGGCCGGGCTGCTCACCGCCAGCCGGCAGCGGCGGGCGGCGCAGGCGGTCATGCACCCGGGCCGGGTCGACGTGATCGGCGGCGGCGCGCTCGTGCTGCGCGTGATCATGGACGCCTTCGCGATCGACTCCGTCGTCGTCAGCGAGCACGACATCCTCGACGGCATCGCGATCCAGCTCGCCCGCGGCTGACCGGTCAGCGGGAGGCGCGCGCCTCCCGGACGCGGTGCATCGCCGACCGGGCGACCTCGCGGGCCCGCCCGCTCAGCGCGCGGCGGGCGAGGGCGAGGACGGCGGTGGTGGCGGCGGTCGCGGGCAGGTAGCCGCCGGAGCCGAGCAGGCCCGGCCGTGCCAGGACGAACCGCTCGGCGGTCACGTGCTCGGGACGCCAGCGCAGCTTGTAGTCCTCGTCGCCGCGCAGGAACGAGTACTCGGGCAGCCCCAGCCGCCCGGCCGCCTCGAGCGCCCCGCCGACGAGCAGCACCGACGTGTCGACGTGCTCGCGCAGCGCGGGGTCGATCCCGGCGAGGTAGTAGGCCAGCTGCCGGTGCCCGACCAGGTCGACCTCGCCGGCCAGGGTCCGGCCCTCGAGCCGGTACTCGACGAACACCGCCTGACCGCGGTCGACCATCGCGCCGACGGCCTCGGCGAGGAACGCCCGGAAGCGCTCGGTGAGGTGCTCGGGGTTGCCGCGCCGGCCGGCCCACTGGGCCTCGTGCAGGCGGATGAGCCGGTTGACGGCGGCGGGGACGTCGGCGGCGGTCAGCTCGACGCGCTCGACGCCGAGCTTGTCGATCTTCTTGAGCTTCCGGCGCAGCGTCCCCGCCGTCCGGGAGGGGAGGCGGCCGAGGACCTCGGCCTGCGGGAGCACCGGGAGCTGCAGGTTCAGCGACGACGGCGCCCGGCGGGCGCGGCCCGGCCAGGCCTGCGCCCACGCCTGCGCCGCCGAGCCCGGCAGCACCTCGGGCAGGTCGAGGACCCGCCACCCGGGGACCCCGAGCAACGCGCGAACCAGCCGGGGGCCGGCGTCGGGCACCTGCGGGTCGAGCAGGACGTCGGTGGAGTCGGCGAGCGGCCCGCCCAGCGGCGCGAGCGTGGGCACGGGGCCGCGGCGCAGCCGGTACAGCGGCGCGGCGGCGACCATCGTGCCGCCGTCCCAGACGGTGACCACGGCCAGCCGGCCGTCCGGCACGTAGGCGCGCGCCCAGGCGCTGCTCCACGCGTGCGCCTGGAACGCGGTGGCCGCCGGGGTCCGGCGCCACAGGTCGTCCCAGGCGGCGGCGAGGCGGTCGAGCCCGGCGTGGTCGGCGACGACCACCACCCGTGGGGCGGACGACGGCGCGGGGTCGGCCGCCACGGGCTCCTCGACCGACGCGCTCACCGCTGCGCTCACTGTCCACCTCTCGCCGGCTCCTGCGACGCCGTCCGTCCGGACGGGGCGCTGACCGGTCCGAGCGTAGGGAGCCCGGCGGCCGCGGCCGACCCCACAAGGAGGGAATTCGGCCCGGCGGTCACACTGGGCCGTGCTCTCCGACGACGTGGCCGGGTTCCCGGTGACCCGCACCCCCGCCGGGGTCGTCCGCTCGGCCCGCGGGGCACGCGAGCTCGCCGTCCTCGACGCCCGGGTCTCCGGCTGCCGGGCCTGCCCGCGGCTGGTCGCCTGGCGCGAGGAGGTGGCCCGGGTGAAGCGGGCGTCCTTCCGCGACGAGGACTACTGGGGGCGGCCGGTGCCCGGGCTGGGCCCGGCCGACGCCCGCATCGCCGTCGTCGGGCTCGCCCCGGCGGCGCACGGCGGCAACCGCACCGGCCGCGTGTTCACCGGCGACCGCAGCGGCGACTGGATCTTCGCCGCGCTGTGGCGCGCCGGGCTGGCCAACCAGCCCACCTCCACCCACGTCGGGGACGGCCTGGAGCTGACCGACGTGCGGGTCGCCGCCGCCGTGCGCTGCGCGCCGCCGGCCAACGCCCCCACCCCCGAGGAGCGCGACACCTGCTCCCCGTGGCTGGCCCGCGAGCTGGCGCTGCTGCCGCGCCTGCGGGTGGTCGTCGTGCTCGGCGGCTTCGGGTGGACGGCGCTGTGGCCGGTGCTCGCTGCCGCCGGCTACGTGCTGCCCCGGCCGCGACCGGCGTTCGGGCACGGCGTCGAGGTCGCCCTCGAGGGGCCGCGCGGACCGCTGACCCTGCTGGGCAGCTACCACGTGAGCCAGCAGAACACCTTCACCGGCAAGCTCACCGAGCCGATGCTCGACGCCGTCCTCGCACGGGCGACCGAGGTGGCGGCCGGCGGCTAGCGTTCCCGGCACGCCCCCGTAGCCCAACCGGCAGAGGCAGGCCCCTTAAAAGGGTCCGAGTGTGGGTTCGAACCCCACCGGGGGCACCGTCGTCAGCCGCGCAGCGTCTGCTGCGGTGACCGGCCGTACGACTGCTGGTAGAGGCCGGCGAAGCGGCCCGGGTGGGCGAAGCCCCAGCGCGCGGCGACCGACGCGACCGTGACGCCCGACCCGGGATCGGCGGCCAGGAGCTCCCGGTGCGCCCGCTCCAGCCGCACGCGGCGCAGGTAGCCGGTGGGGGTCTCGTCGAGGTGGCGGCGGAACGCCTCCTGCAGGGCCCGGGACCCGATGCCGGAGGCCTCGGCGATGTCGGCCAGGGTGAGCGGCTCGCCGGCGTGCGCGTCGATGAAGTCCGTGCTCCGGCGGACCGCCGCCGGATGCGCCCCGCCGCCGTCCCCGGTGTGGCCGGCCGTCGTCCCGGTGCTGGGGAAGGCGGCGAGGACGGCCGCCGCCGCGGTGTCGACGGCGCCGGCGAGGACGAGCGGCTCGGAGATCGCCGGGGTGTCCCCGCGGAACAGCGAGTGCACGTAGCGGAGCGTGTCGCCGCAGTACCGGCCCAGCCCGGGCGACAGCGGCCGCATGCTCTCGAAGCGGAAGTCGGCCGGGTCGGTGCCGGACCGGGCCGCGGCCCGGCGGGCGATCTCGCGGGTCGGGACCCGCAGTACCTGCAGGCGCATCACCTGCCACTCGCAGGTGAAGCGCCGCCCCTGCGGGAAGAGCACCACGTCACCCGGCGTGGCGTGGGCGTCCTCGCGGGCGTGCGCCACCCGCAACCGGCCCCCGGCGAGCAGGGCGACCCACGTCTCGCCGACGGGGTCGACGTCCTCCTGGACCCCCATGGTGTGGTGCAGCGTGTCGACGGCGAGGTCGCCGGCCCTGGCCGTCGTCTGCCGGTAGGTGAAGCGCTCGGTGCTGCCGCGGATGACCAGGCGGTGGCCGGCGAAGGTGTCGCGGATGGACTCGTGGGCCCGCACGACGTCGCGCGTGGCCACCTCGAACCGCTCGACGCCGTCGGTGCGCATCGTCGCCCCTCCCTGGGCATCCCGGTCCGTACGGACCGGGCCGGCCGTGTCACCCCGCTCCCTCCGCTATACCAGACGGCGGCCGCCGCCGGCTGCCGCGCCCGGCGCCCGACCGGTGTCCGGATCGCGCGGCGGCCGTCCGCTCCGCGAGGACGCGGCGTACCGGGTGTTGTCGTCCCGCGACCGGCGGTGCGGGAATGGGGCCGAGGCCGTGCCGCGGCCGAGCGCGTACCGGGAGGCCGAGGTGACGACGAGCCGGGGAGAGGCCCACGCAGGCCTGTGGACCGTGGGCGCCGACGGGGTCGGGTGGCGGGACTGGTCGGGGGAGTCCGTGCGGATGCCGACGGGCCGGCTGCACGCGGTCACCTCCGACGGCCTCGTCGAGGGGCGGGCACTGTGCATGGCGCCGGTGGCGCTGCTGGACCCCCGGGACTGGGCGTGGCCCGACGACGGCGCCGACGAGTGGCCGCTGTGCTGGATCTGCCTCGCGCTGACCCGCTGACCCGATGACCCGGGCCACCCGCCCGAGGGGACTTCGCCAGGTCAGGAACGCGCCACGCCCGTCCGGCGTTGGACAGATCGAGTGGGGTGCAGGACCGTTGACCCCACGACCGCCAGTCACCTCGAGGAGATGACGATGCCCAGCTCCAACCCGGCCTTCGGTCGGGGCTTCGCCAACGCCACCAACGGCGCGGCGGGCCAGCAGTACGGGAACTGGGGCGCGCCCCAGCCGTACGGCGCACCGACCCAGAGCCCGTACTCCGCGCCGTCCCCGTACGCGCGCACCACCACCCGTTACATGACGATGGACGACGTCGTCCAGAAGACGGGTCTGTCGTTCCTCGTCACCGTCCTCTCGGCCGCCGTCACCTGGGCGCTGCTGCCCCAGGACGTCGCCTTCGGCCTGGCCCTGCCGGCGGTGCTCGTCGCCCTCGTGCTCGGCCTGGTGATCTCGTTCAAGCAGATCGCCAACGCCGGCGCCACGCTGGCCTACGGCGCGCTCTACGGTGTCGCCCTCGGCGCCATCAGCGAGGCGTTCAACCAGGTCTACCCCGGCATCGTGATGCAGGCGGTGATCGGCACCTTCGGTGTCTTCGCCGGCATGCTCGTCGTCTACAAGACCGGCGCCATCCGGGTCACCCCGAAGCTGACCCGCTGGATCGTCGGCGCGATGTTCGGTGTCCTGGCGCTGATCCTGGTCAACCTGGTCGTCAGCCTCTTCGTCGGCGGCGACGCCCTGGGTCTGCGCGACGGCGGCCCGATCGCCATCCTGTTCAGCATCGTCGTCATCGGCGTCGCGGCGTTCTCGCTGCTGCTGGACTTCGACATGGCCGACGAGGCGATCCGCCGCGGCGCCCCCGCGAAGTTCGCCTGGTACATCGCCTTCGGCCTGCTCGTCACGGTCGTCTGGCTGTACCTGGAGATCCTGCGGCTGCTGTCCTACCTGCAGGACAACTGACGCCGGCCGGCTGACGCCGGCTCCCGTCCGGCAGTGGCCCGGTCCCCGCGAGGGGGCCGGGCCACTGTGCTGTGCGGGGACGGCGGGACGAGCAGGCCGGCCTGCCGATGAGTTCGGCCTCCCGCGCGGGTCACAGCCCCCGGACACCACCACGCGCTCGGACCGGGAGGAGACACATGGGCAAGCTCATCTACGGGATGGTCACCTCGCTCGACGGCTACACCGAGGCGGCCGAGGGCGACCTGGGCACCGGGCCGGCCGAGGACGCGGAGGTGCACACCTTCATCGACGAGACCTACCGCTCCGTCCGCACGTACCTCTACGGCCGGCGGATGTACGAGACGATGGTCTTCTGGGAGACCGCGCACCTGGAGCCCGGCGCGCCGCCGCACGTCGTGGAGTACGCCCGGAGCTGGCAGGCCGCCGACAAGGTCGTCTACTCGACGACGCTGGAGTCGGTGTCCAGCGAGCGCACCCGCCTCGAGCGCACCTTCGACCCCGACGCCGTCCGGCGGCTCAAGGCGGAGTCCGAGCACGACCTGACCGTCGACGGACCGGCCCTCGCCGCCCAGGCGATCGCGGCCGGCCTGGTCGACGAGTACCACCTGTTCACGACCTCGACCGTGGTCGGCGGCGGCACGCGGTTCTTCCCCGACGGGGTGCGCCTCGAACTCGACCTGGTCGAGCAGCGGGCCTTCGACAGCGGGGTTCGCTACGCCCGCTACCGGACCCGCTGAGCGGCACCGGTCCCGGACGCGCGACGGCCCGGCTCCCGCGCGGGGAGCCGGGCCGTCGTCGTACGGCCTCGCTGCAGGGGCCCTCCGCCTGCGCGTGCGAGGCGTGGGGGGCAGCGGGGTCCTCCTTCAGGAGAGGCGCTCGAGCACCATCGCCATGCCCATGCCGCCGCCGACGCACATGGTCTCCAGGCCGAAGGTCTTGTCCTTGGTCTGCAGGCCGTTGATCAGCGTGCCGGTGATGCGGGCGCCGGTCATGCCGAACGGGTGGCCGACGGCGATCGCCCCGCCGTGCACGTTCAGCTTGTCGATGTCGATGTCGAGGTCCCGGTAGCTCGGGATGACCTGGGCGGCGAACGCCTCGTTGATCTCGACGAGGTCGATGTCGTCGATGGTCATGCCGGCCCGCTGGAGCGCCAGCTTCGAGGCGTCGACGGGGCCGTAGCCCATGATCTCCGGCGACAGCCCGGTGACCGCGGTGGAGACCACGCGCGCCAGCGGGGTGAGGCCGAGGTCGCGGGCCTTGGTGTCGCTCATGACCACCACGGCGGCGGCGCCGTCGTTGAGCGGGCAGGAGTTGCCCGCGGTGGCGCGGCCGTCGGGCCGGAACACCGGCTTGAGGCCCTGCAGCCCCTCGAGGGTGGTGCCGGCGCGGGGGCTGTCGTCCGTGCTGACGACGGTGCCGTCCGGCGTCGTCACCGGGGTGATCTCCCGCTCCCAGAAGCCCTCGGCGGCGGCCTGGGCGTACAGGGTCTGGCTGCGCAGGGCGAACTCGTCCATGTCCGCGCGCGAGACGTCCTTGTACAGCGCCAGGTTCTCCGCGGTCTGGCCCATGGCGATGTAGACCTCGGGGACCTGACCGTTCTCCCGCGGGTCGGTCCACGAGTCGGCGCCGCTCTCGGCGACCTTCGCCACGCGGGCCTTGGCCTCGTCGAACAGCGGGTTCTCGGTGTCGGGCAGCGAGTCGCTGTTGCCCTTGACGAACCGCGACACGGTCTCCACGCCGGCGGAGATGAAGACGTCGCCCTCGCCGGCCCGGATGGCGTGCATCGCCATCCGGGTGGTCTGCAGCGACGAGGAGCAGTAGCGGGTGATCGTCGTCCCCGGCAGGTGGTCCATGCCGAGCAGGACGCTGACCACGCGGCCCATGTTGTGGCCCTGCTCGCCACCGGGCAGGCCGCAGCCGAGGATCAGGTCGTCGATGTCGGCCGGGTCCAGCGCCGGGACCTTGTCCAGCGCCGCACGGACGATCGTGGCGGTCAGGTCGTCGGGCCGCAGGTCCTTGAGGGACCCCTTGAACGCCCGTCCGATGGGCGAGCGCGCGGTGGCGACGATGACGGCTTCGGGCATGGGTCCTCCACGGCGAGGGGGCGGTGCGGTCACCGCGAAACTACCCCCGGGTAGCGGACCGGGCTCCCACGGCCCGTCAGGCCGTCGGGACCTGCTCGGCGTCCTCGGCCTCCTGGGGCGTCGGCAGCTCCGGCGGACGGCGGCGGCGCAGCCGCGCCCACGGGCCGCGCGGACCGGTGTCGGAGCCGCGGACCTGGGTCGGCTGCACCTCGGTGCCGGGGCGGTCGGCGGCCCGGGCGGCGGCGCGCTCGACCGGGCGGACGGTGTCGCGGCGCAGCTTGCGCAGGCCCCGGTCGGCCGCGGCGGGCCAGACCCCCAGCGCGTCGGCCAGGGCCGGCAGGATCACCGCGGCCGCGGCGGCGTAGCCGTCGGCGCTGGGGTGGAACTCGTCCGCGCCGAACATCGTGCGGTCGCGGGCGAAGGTCGGCCCGAGGATCGAGCCGAGGGAGACGGTGCGGCCCCCGGCCTCGACGACGCCGACCGTCTGCGCCGCGGCCATCTGCCGGCTCCAGTGGCGGGCGAAGGTGCGCAGCGGCTGCGCGATCGGCCGGATGGTGCCCAGGTCGGGGCAGGTGGCCACGACGACCTCGGCGCCGATGGCCCGGAACCGGCGCACCG
This sequence comes from Blastococcus sp. SYSU D00813, assembly GCF_054050735.1. Lineage (NCBI taxonomy): Bacteria > Bacillati > Actinomycetota > Actinomycetes > Geodermatophilales > Geodermatophilaceae > Blastococcus > Blastococcus sp. SYSU D00813. Next base: position 35,499 of record NZ_JBJGZX010000012.1, on the reverse strand, counting down.
CGTCGGCCTGGTACGCGACCGAGACCGCCGGCCGGGTGCGGGTGGTGACGTCGTTGGCGCCGATCATGATGAGCACGGCGTCGGGCTGCTCGGCCAGGGCCTTCTCCACCTGCTCGGGCAGCTCCCGGGACTCGGCGCCGGAGACGGCGAAGTTGACCAGCCGCACCGGCCGCTCGGCCAGCTCGGCCAGGGCGGCGGCCAGCAGGACGCCGGGTGTCTCGGCGGCCCGGTGCACGCCGAGCCCGACGCCCGTGGAGTCGCCGAGGACGGCGAGCACGAGCGGCTTGCCCCGGCCACGTCCGTAGACGCCGTTGCCCGAGGGCGGCAGCTGCTTGGTGGTGCGGGCGGCGATCGCGCGCCGGGCGAGCTTCGCCTCGCCGCGGAGCAGGACGAACAGCCCGCCGAGGGTGACGCCCAGGCCGCCGCCCACGCCGGCGACGCCCGTGGCCACGCGGCGCACCGTGCCCGCTCCCGTCACCGCCCACCCCCGCGGAGTTCCGTACTGCAACGACTGTCCCGCAGGTTAACCGCCGCCTACGGTGCCCCCGTGCCAGATTCCTCCTTCGGGGTCACGTCCGGCGGAACCGCCGGTGAACGCTCCCAGCTCATCGTCGACACCCTGGTCGAGGCCTTCTCCGACCTCATGACCGCCGACGCGGACGCCTTCCGGACGAAGTTCCGCAAGATGGCGGCCGACCCGTTCGCGTTCTACCGGGGCAGCGCCTGCCTCTTCTACGCCGACATGGCGCAGCTGGAGGACCGGTGGTGCGACGAGCGGACGTCGCGGGTGTGGATCCAGGGCGACCTGCACGCCGAGAACTTCGGCACCTACATGGACGCCCAGGGGCGGATCGTCTTCGACGTCAACGACTTCGACGAGGCCTACGTCGGCCACGTCAGCTGGGACCTGCGCCGCTTCGCCGCCAGCTTCGCGCTGCTGGCCTGGAGCAAGGCGCTGGGCGACGACGTCATCGGCGACCTGCTGCGCACCTACCTGAGCGCCTACCTCGACCAGGTCGAGGCCTTCACCCGCTCCGACGACGACCGCTCCTTCGCCCTCACCCGCGACAACACCGAGGGCGCGGTGCGCGACGCGATCCTGGCCACCACCGCGCGCAGCCGGCTCGGTCTGCTCGACCGGATGACCGTCGTGGAGGGGTACGAGCGGCGCTTCGCCGACACCGGCCGCAACCGCCGGCTGGACGACGACGAGCGTGGCCGGGTGCTGCAGGCGCTGGAGGAGTACCGGCACACGCTGGTGCCCCCGCCGCGCCGGCGCGACGTCACCTTCGACGTGAAGGACGTCGTCGGCACCGGCGGGTTCGGCATCGGCAGCGCCGGGCTGCCGGCCTACAACGTGCTGCTCGAGGGCTACGACCAGGCACTGGAGAACGACGTCGTCCTGTCCATCAAGCAGGGCAACGTCGCCGCGCCCAGCCGGGTCGTGCGCGACCCCGAGCTGCACCGCGCCTTCGCGCACGAGGGCCACCGGACGGCGGTGAGCCGGCGCGCGCTGCAGGCCAACGCCTCGCAGTTCCTCGGCTGGGCCGAGATCGGCGGCGTCGGCTTCGTCGTCGCGGAGCTGTCGCCCTACGAGGTCGACCTCGAGTGGGACGACCTCACCGAGCCCGAGGAGATGGCCCCGGTCCTGCGCCAGCTCGGCCGGGCCACGGCGAAGATGCACTGCGTCGGCGACGCCGACAGCGAGCACACGCTGGTGCCGTTCCAGACCGAGGAGGCCATCACCGCGATGGTCGGCGGCCGCCGCGAGGAGCTGCTCGACGACCTGGTCGACTTCGCCCACTCCTATGCGCGGCGCACCCAGGAGGACCACCGGCTGTTCGTCGACGCATTCCGCGCCGGCCGGATCCCGGGCATCACCTCCAGCGGCGCCCACACCCGCTGAGCGGAGTCGCTCGAGCGCGGGAACCGCGCTCGAGCGACTCCGACGGGGGTCAGCCGCCGCGCTTGACCTCGGCCTCGACGATCCCGCGCAGCGCGGTGGTCAGCGCCTCGTTGCCGGTGTCGCCGGACTCGAGCGCCTGACGGGCCGGCTCGGGCAGCAGCCCGGTGTCCACGTCGTCGAGCCAGGTCACGTCGCCGTCGGCGCGCCGGCCCACCTGCAGGGCGGCGTCCCCCCGGCGCAGCACGTACTCCTCGCCGTCCAGCTGGATCGTCATCTCGTCGCTCATGGCAGGCCCCTACCCCGGACCGGCCCGCGGGCATACCCGTCACGATGGACCCGTGGACGACGAGTGCTGCGAGGTCGTGGTCACCGCCGCGGACGCCGGCTGGCTGGCCGGCCTCACCCGCGACCTGGTCGAGCGCCGCCTGGCCGCCTGCGGGCACCAGCTGGCCGCGATCCGGTCGGTCTACCGGTGGGAGGGCGAGGTGCACGACGAGCCCGAGGCGCGGGTGGCCCTGCACACCCGGCGGGCGCTGGTGCCGGCGATCGTCGAGCACGTCACCGCCGTCCACCCCTACGACGTCCCGTGCGTCATCGCGCTGCCGCTGGTGGGCGGCGCCCCCGGCTACCTCGCCTGGGTGCGGGCCGCGACCCGGTCCACCCCTGCGGGGGAGGACGACTGAAGGGCGGACGGAACCGTGCCGAAAACCGGGGGGTGCCGGGGTCCAGCGGAGGACCCCGCCCGGTGTGCGAGGGGGTGCCCGTGTCCCCGTCCGACCTGCTCGGACTCCCTGCCGACGTCTGCACTCCCGACCGGTTGCCCGCCGTGGCGGCCGTCCTCGGGGCCGTCCCGGTCCCGACCGTGCTGCTGGATCGCGACGGCACCGTCCTGTTCGCCAACGACGCGTGGGCGGCCGCGCTGGAGCTGCTCGACGACCCGCGCCTGCCGGCGGGGGTGGGGGCCGACTACTTCACGCTGGCGGCACAGCTCACCGACGTACCGGGCGCCCTCGAGGTGGTCGGCGGCCTCCGCGCGCTGGCCCGGGGGGAGCGGGCGACGGTCCGGCACGAGTACGAGATGCGGTGCCCTCAGGGCAGCCGCTGGTACCAGCTGGAGGCCACCCGGGTCGACGTCGGCGGACACCTCGTGGTCACCCACTCCGACGTGACCGGCACGGTGCTCGCCCGGCAGGAGACGGACTGGGTGAGCAGCCACGACCTGCTCACCGCGCTGCCGAACCGGTCGGGGATGCACGAGCTGGTCGACGCGGCGCTGCAGGCACCCGGCCGCGGCCCGGTCTCGGTGCTGCTGCTGGACGTCGACGGCTTCACCGACGTCAACGACTCCCTGGGCCACCAGTTCGGCGACGAGCTGCTGCGCCAGGTGGCCGCCCGCCTGTCGCGGTGCGGCCGGGCCACCGACCGCGTCGGCCGGCTCGGCGGCGACGAGTTCCTGCTCCTGTCCCCGGACTGCCCGCCGGAGGGCGCCGCCGTGCTGGCCGACCGCTGCCGGTCGGCGCTGGCCGAGCCGTTCACGATCGCCGGCGACACGGTCCGGCTCGGCGCCAGCGCCGGCATCGCCACCGCCCCGGCCGGCCCGTCCCCGGTCTGCGCGGCCGGCCTGGTGCGCGACGCCGACCTGGCGCTCGCCGCCGCCAAGGGCGACGGGCCCAACAGCCTGCGGGTCTTCGCCCCGGCGCTGCAGCTGGCCGCGCAGCGGAAGGTGGCCCTGCGGACGGAGCTCGAGCGCGGCATCGAGGCGGGGGAGCTGGTCCTGCACTACCAGCCGGTCCTCCACCTGCCCACCGGCGAGTACAACGGCGCCGAGGCGCTGGTGCGGTGGCAGCACCCCGAGCGCGGCCTGCTGCCGCCCGGCGAGTTCCTGCCCGTCGCCGAGCAGTACGACCTGCTGGTGCCGCTGACGCGGTGGGTGCTGCGCGAGGCGGCCCGGCAGAACGTCGCGTGGCGCCGGCAGGGGCTCGACCTGGTCACCGGCGTCAACCTGAGCGCCCGGCACCTGTCCACGGGCACCCTCGTCGACGACGTCACCTCCGCGCTCGAGGAGGCCGGGATGTCGCCGGGCAACCTCGTGTGCGAGCTGACCGAGACCTCGGTGGCCGAGGACCCGGAGTGCGCGGCCACCCAGCTCGCGGAGCTGCGCCGGCGCGGTGTCGAGGTCAGCATCGACGACTTCGGCAGCGGCTTCTCCTCGCTCGGGCAGCTGGTCAACCTCCCCACCGGCGTGCTGAAGATCGACCGCAGCCTGGTCGCCTTCCCGGAGGGCCGGCGCGCGCACTCGGCGGCCGCGATCGCCGCGGTCGTGGCGCTGGGGCGCGCCTGCGGCATCCAGAGCCTGGCCGAGGGCGTGGAGACCGCCGAGCAGCTGGCGCTGGCCACCGAGCTCGGCTGCACCTACGCGCAGGGCTACCACCTGGCCCGCCCCATGCCGGCGGGCGAGCTCGTCGGCTGGATGGCCGCCCGTGGCGGCGGCCGGCGGCCGCGTCCGGGCTCGGTCCTCGCCGTCGCCGGCGGGGCGCCCAGCGGCTGCTGAGGGGGCGCTGAGCGGTCAGCCGGGCTCGCCGCGCGCCTTGCGCCGGACGACCACCACGAGGTCGACCGCGGCGACGGCGGCGAGGACCAGCAGCACGACGCCGGGCCACGCCGGGACGTCGGCCGCGAGCCACAGCACGCCGGCGACGAGGCAGAAGACCAGCCCGAAGGCGGCCAGCACGAGGCGCAGGGTGAGCGCCGACTGCGCCGGCGCGGCCCCGCCGATGCCGGCCGTCGGGTCGTGGTGGTCGGGGAGGCCGCGCGCGTAGTCCTCGCGCGAGCGCCCCCGGCGCGGGGTGCTCATGCCGCGCCGGTACCCCTGCGCCGGGGCGCACTACCCTCGACAGACGTGGCTGCTGACTTCTCCGTCGTCCTGGACGAGCTCGACACGACCCTCAAGTCGATCGAGGCCGTGCTCGACGTCGACAAGCTGCGCCGCGAGGTGGCCGAGCTGGAGCAGCAGGCGGCGGCGCCCGACCTCTGGAACGACGTCGAGGCCGCCCAGGCGCTCACCTCGCGGCTGTCCTACCTGCAGGGCGACCTGCGCCGGGTCGAGGAGCTGCGCAGCCGGCTCGACGACGTCGGCCTGCTGCACGAGATGGCCCTCGAGGAGGGCGACGAGGCGACGGCGGCCGAGGCGCAGCGCGAGCTGGAGAGCCTGCGCGCGACCATCGACGAGCTCGAGGTGCGCACGCTGCTGTCGGGCGAGTACGACGCCCGCGAGGCGCTGGTGACCGTCCGCTCGGAGGCCGGCGGCGTGGACGCCGCGGACTTCGCCGAGATGCTCATGCGGATGTACCTGCGCTGGGCCGAGCGGCACAAGTACCCGACCGAGGTGCTCGACATCAGCTACGCCGAGGAGGCGGGCATCAAGTCGGCCACCTTCTCGGTCAAGGTGCCCTACGCCTACGGCACGCTCTCGGTGGAGCAGGGCACCCACCGGCTGGTGCGGATCTCCCCGTTCGACAACCAGGGGCGCCGGCAGACCTCCTTCGCCGGCGTCGAGGTGCTCCCGGTCGTCGAGCAGACCGACCACGTCGACATCCCCGAGAACGAGATGCGCATCGACGTCTTCCGGTCCTCGGGGCCCGGCGGGCAGAGCGTGAACACCACCGACTCCGCCGTCCGCATCACCCACCTGCCGACCGGCATCGTCGTCTCCTGCCAGAACGAGAAGAGCCAGATCCAGAACCGCGCGGCGGCGCTGCGGGTGCTGCAGGCGCGGCTGCTCGCCGTCCGCCAGGCCGAGCAGCGGGCCGAGATGGACGCGCTCAAGGGCGAGGGCAGCAGCTGGGGCAACCAGATGCGCTCCTACGTGCTGCACCCGTACCAGATGGTCAAGGACCTGCGCACCGAGCAGGAGACCGGCAACACCGCCGCCGTCCTCGACGGCGACATCGACGCCTTCATCGAGGCCGGCATCCGGTGGCGCAAGCAGCAGGAGACCGAGACCGCCGCCTGAGCGGGCGTGACGTTGCGGTGATCACAGGGGAGGCCCGACGACGACGGTGCGTGACCGGCGTCCTGGGCACTCCGATCCCGTCCGTCACCGTCTGCGAGATCGCTCCGGTGCGTCCTCGCGCGAACGGGGGGTGACGGGGTCCGGGGCAGGTACCGTGGCGCCTCGTGATCGAATTGCAACACGTCACCAAGATCTACCCGGCCAGCTCGCGGCCGGCCCTCGATGACGTGTCCACGGAGATCGACAAGGGGGAGTTCGTCTTCCTCATCGGGTCGTCCGGTTCGGGCAAGTCGACCTTCCTGCGGCTGCTGCTCAAGGAGGACGACCCGACCAAGGGCACGGTCATCGTGAACGGCAAGACGCTCAACACGATGAGCAAGTGGAACGTCCCGAAGCTGCGCCGCACGATGGGCTGCGTCTTCCAGGACTTCCGGCTGCTGCGCAACCGCACCGTGGAGCAGAACGTCGCCTTCGCCCTCGAGGTGATCAACAAGCCGCAGCGCACGATCAAGCGCGTCGTCCCCGAGGTCCTGGAGATGGTCGGTCTCGAGGGCAAGGCCAACCGGCTGCCCGGCGAGCTCTCCGGTGGTGAGCAGCAGCGCGTCGCCATCGCGCGCGCGTTCGTCAACCGGCCGCTGGTGCTGCTCGCCGACGAGCCCACCGGCAACCTCGACCCGGAGACCAGCGAGGGGATCATGCTGCTGCTGGAGCGGATCAACCGCACCGGCACCACGGTGATCATGGCGACGCACGACTACCACATCGTCGACTCGATGCGCCGGCGCGTGATCGAGCTCAACGGGGGCCAGATCACCCGCGACCAGTCGCGCGGCGTCTACGGCGTCGGCCGCTGACGGTCGCTCCCGCTACGACCTGCACCTCACGACAGGGAATCCATGCGCGTCAACTTCGTCCTCTCCGAGGTGGCCACCGGGCTGCGTCGCAACCTGACCATGACGGTCGCGATGATCCTGACGACGGCCATCTCGCTCGGCCTCATGGGCACCGGCCTGCTCATCGCCGGGATGATCTCCGACATGAAGGAGATCTACTACGACAAGGTGCAGGTCTCCATCTTCCTGGCCGACGACGTCACCCCCGAGCAGCGCACCGCCGTCGAGACGCAGCTGCAGTCGCTGCAGGACGACGGCGAGGTGAAGAGCTACCTGTACGAGTCCAAGGAGGACGCGTACGAGCGCTTCCAGCAGCAGTTCAGCCAGCAGCCCGAGCTCGTGCAGAACACCCCGGCCGACGCGCTGCCGGAGAGCTTCCGCGTCGAGCTGGTCAACCCGGAGCGCTACGACGTCATCGCCGCGGCGTTCCCCGACGGGACCAACGGCGTCGACCAGGTCCGCGACGAGGGTGACTTCCTCGACCGGCTGTTCAGCCTGCTCAACGGGGCGCGCAACGCCACGATCGCCGTCGCGGTGGTGCAGGCGCTGGCGGCGTTGCTGCTGATCTCCAACACGATCCAGCTGGCGGCGTTCAACCGGCGCAACGAGACCAACATCATGCGGCTGGTGGGCGCCTCCCGCTGGTACACCCAGCTGCCGTTCATCCTCGAGGCCGCGCTGGCCGGGCTGATCGGTGCCCTGCTGGCCATCGGCGGCCTGGTGCTCACCAAGCTGCTGTTCGTCGACAAGACCCTCGCCGGGCCGATCAAGGCCGGGATCATCCCGCCGGTCGACTGGGGTCAGATCGCGCTCATCAGCCCGGTCATCGCCGCGGCCGGCGTCGGCCTCGCCGCGGTCGCCGCGTACGTGACCCTGCGCCTGTACGTCCGCCTCTAGCCCCGCACGCCCCTCCGGTCGCGTGTGGGGGCGGGTAGGCAGGGCGCATGACGACGCCCGCGCACCTGGCCCTCGTCCGCGACCTCGCCGAGGACCTCGACGCCGGTCGGGCCGACGTCCGGCCGGTGCTGCGCGCGTTCGGCGGCGCGGGCCTGCTCGACGACGACGGGCTGTCCGCCGGGGTGGCGGCCGTCCGTGCCGTGGCCGGGGAGTCGCTGTCCGCGGCGTTCGCCCTGTGGTCGCAGCGGATGGTGCTGGAGTACCTCGGCTGCTGCCCGGCTCCCGGCGTCCTCCGCCTCGTCGGGGCCCTCCGGGCCGGTGAGCTGCCCGGCGCCACGGCCCTGGCCCCGGCGGTCGCCGACGTGGCCGGCGGCCCGCCGGTGCCGCTGGTCGCCCGCCCCGACGGGGACGGTTGGCGCGTGAGCGGCAGCGTCGGCTGGGCGTCCAACCTGTTCGACGACGCGCTCGTGGTCGCCCCCGCGCGCACGGAGGACGACGGCCGGCTCGTGGTCGCCTTCCGCCGCACCGACCCGGGGGTGGCGCCGACCCCGCCCTACGAGCTGCTCGGCCTCAACGGCACCGGCACCGGCGGGCTGGTCCTCGACGGCGTCGCCGTGCCGGCCGGGCAGGTGCTCGACGACGACCTCGCCCACTTCGTCGCGCTGTGCCGGCCGACGATGCTCCGGCTGCAGACCGCGCTGGCCCTCGGGGTGGCCGACGCCGCGCTCCGCGCCGCCGCGTCCCGCCTCCCGGGCACGCCCCTGGCCGCCGAGCACGCGCAGCTAACCGGCCGGCGGGACGACGTCGCGCGGGCCGCCGGAGCGGGGACGGCCCCGGTCGACGCCACCGCCGTGACCGCCGGGCGGCTGGCCGCGACGGCCGTCGCCGCCGACGCGGTCCGGCTCGAGGCGGTGCTCGCCGGGGGCAGCGGGTACCGCGCGGGGAGCCCGACGGCCCGGCGCGTGCGGGAGGCGGCCTTCCTCCCGGTGCAGGCCCCGACCGAGCTGCAGCTGCGTCGGTAACCTGGGGGGATGCCGCGGGAACAGGGGCGCAAGTTCATCGCCCAGAACAAGAAGGCGCGGCACGACTACTCGATCCTCGACACCTACGAGGTGGGCCTGGTGCTCACCGGCACCGAGGTGAAGAGCCTCCGCGCCGGTCGTGCCTCGCTGGTCGACGGCTTCGCCAGCATCGACGACGGCGAGGTCTGGCTGCAGCACGTGCACATCCCCGAGTACACGCAGGGCACGTGGACCAACCACGCCCCGCGCCGCAAGCGCAAGGTGCTCATGCACCGCGCCGAGATCGACAAGCTGATCGGCAAGACCAAGGAGGGCGGGCTCACGCTCGTCCCGCTGGACATGTACTTCAAGGACGGCAAGGTCAAGGCCACCCTCGCGCTCGCGCGGGGCAAGAAGAGCTACGACAAGCGGCACGACCTCGCCGAGCGCGACTCGCGCCGAGAGATCCAGAAGGCCTTCGGGCGCTACGTGAAGGGACGGCGTTGAGGGGCATCGCGTACGACGAGTTCGGGGGCCCCGAGGTCCTGACGCTGCGCGACGACCTGCCCGACCCGCCGGTCGGCCCCGACACCGTCCTGGTGCGGGTGCACGCCGCTGGGGTCAACCCGGTCGACATGGGCATCCGGGCCGGCGGCCTGCGGTCGTTCTTCCCGCACCACTTCCCGATCGTGCCGGGGTGGGACGTCGCCGGCGTCGTCGAGGCGGCCGGGCCCGCGGTGGTCGACCTCGCGCCCGGCGACGAGGTGTTCGGCTACGTCCGCCGGGACGACGTCCAGTGGGGGACCAACGCGGAGTTCGTGCCGGCGCCGCAGCGCTGCCTGGCGCACAAGCCGGCGTCGCTGTCGTTCGCCGAGGCAGGGGCGCTGCCGCTGGCCGGGCTCACCGCCTACCAGGCGCTGACGGAGGCCCTCGAGGTCGGCGAGGGCGACCGCGTGCTGGTGCACCGGGCCGCGGGCGGGGTCGGCTTCAACGCCGTCCAGATCGCCGTCGCCCTGGGCGCGCACGTGATCGGGACCGCCAGCCCGCGCAACCACGGCTTCCTGCGCGAGGCCGGGGTCGCCGAGTGCGTCGACTACTCGGCCGGACCGGTCAGCGAGCAGCTGTCGGAGCCGGTCGACGCCGTCCTCGACCTGGTCGGCGGCGACGCGCTCGCCGACGCGCCGCGGCAGCTGCGCGAGGGCGGGCGGCTGGCCAGCGTGGTCGACCCGGGCGTGCGGGACCTGGGCGGGCGGTACGTCTTCGTCCGGCCCGAGCGGCACGACCTGGAGGAGCTGGGCCGGATGGCCGACGCCGGTCAGCTGCGCGTGCCGATCGCCAAGGCCTTCCCGCTCGAGCAGGTGGCCGACGCCCAGCGGCTGGTCGCCGAGGGGCACGTGCGGGGCAAGGTCGTCGTCACCGTCCGGTGAGCCCGCACGTCCTGGACCTGCCCGCGTGGTCGGCGCTGACCGGCCCGCACGCCCGGTTCGCCGAGCGCCGCGGCGCCGTCCTGCGCTACCCGCCCGACGTCTCGTTCTTCGTCGGGATGCCGGCGGCGCCGACCCCGCGCGACTGGGCCGACGCCGCCGCGCTGCTCGGCCCGGGCGGGTACGTGCAGCTGGCCGGCCTGACCACGCCGCCGCCCGCGGGGTGGGAGCGGGCGTTCGAGGGCACCGGCGTGCAGATGGTCGACGACGGGGTCGACGCCGTCCCCGACGCCGGCGCCGTCCCGCTGACCGCCGCCGACGTCCCCGAGATGCTCGCCCTGGTCGAGCGCACGCAGCCCGGGCCCTTCCGGCACCGCACCGTCGAGCTGGGCACCTACCTCGGCATCCGGGACGACGAGGGCGCCCTGGTCGCGATGGCCGGCGAGCGGCTGCACCCGCCGGGCTGGACCGAGGTCAGCGCCGTCTGCACCGACCCGGCCGCCCGCGGCCGCGGCCTGGCGAGCCGGCTGGTCCGCGCGCTGGTGCACGGCATCCGCGCGCGCGGGGAGACCGCCTTCCTGCAGTGCGCGGCGGACAACGAGACGGCGGTCGGGCTGTACGGGTCGCTCGGGTTCCGCGTGCGCCGCGAGGTCACCTTCACCGCAGTCCGCGTCCCCGGGGCGAACTAGGGTCGGCTCCCGTGGTGGCACCCCCGGCCGGCGACGCCGACGTCCCCCGGTACTGGCGCGAGCTCGGGCTGCCCGGGCTGGTCGACGTGCACGTGCACTTCCTGCCCGAGCGGGTGCAGGCCAAGGTGTGGGCGTACTTCGCCGCCGCCGAGGAGCACTACGGCGCCGCCTGGCCGGTCACCTACGCCGGCCCGGTGGCCGACCGGCTGGCCACGCTCGACCGGCTCGGCGTCCGCGCGTTCTCCACGCTGCCGTACCCGCACAAGCCCGGCATGGCCGCCTGGCTCAACGACTGGTCGCACGAGTTCGCCGACGCGCACCCGCAGGTGCTGCGGTCGGCCACCTTCTACCCCGAGCCCGAGGCGCCGGCCTACGTCGCCGAGGCCCTCGACCGCGGGGTGGCGGTGTTCAAGGTGCACGTGCAGGTCGGCGCCTTCGACCCGCGCGACCCGCTGCTCGACCCGGTCTGGGGGCGGCTGGCCGAGACCGGGACGCCGGTGGTCATCCACTGCGGCTCGGGGCCGCTGGCCGGCGAGCACACCGGGCCCGAGCCGATGACCGGCCTGCTGGACCGCCACCCCCGACTGCAGCTGGTCATCGCCCACCTCGGCATGCCCGAGTACCGGGAGTTCCTCGACCTGGCCGAGCGGTTCGAGCGGGTGCACCTGGACACCACGATGTTCGCCACCGACTTCTCCGAGCGGCTGATGCCCTTCGACCGGTCGCAGCTGCCGCGGCTGGCGGCGCTGCGCGACAAGGTGCTGCTCGGCAGCGACTTCCCGGCGATCCCGTACCCGTACGCCCACCAGCTGCAGGCGCTGCACCGGCTCGGGCTGGGGGAGGAGTGGCTGCGCGCGGTGCTGTGGCACAACGGCGCGCGGCTGTTCAGTATCGCGGCGTGACCCCGACCGTCCGCTTCACCGCCGCCGTCCTCGGCACCCCCGACCCCCGCGGGCTGGCCCGCTTCTACCGGGACCTGCTCGGCTGGCCGATCGGGTCCGACGACGCGGACTGGGCCACCGTCCGCCCGGCCGGCGGTGGCGCCGGGCTGTCGTTCCAGTTGGAGCGCGACCACGTGCCGCCGGTCTGGCCGCCGGAGCCGGGCACCCAGCAGATGCAGCAGCACCTCGACTTCGAGGTCGCGGACCTGGCGGAGGCCTGCGCCCACGCCGAGTCCCTCGGCGCCCGGCGGCTCGGTGGCTACGACGACCCGCAGGAGGTCGTCCGCGTCTACGCCGACCCCGCCGGCCACCCGTTCTGCCTGTTCGTCCCGCTCCGGTGACCGCCGGCACGGCCACCCGGCCGCTGACCCTCGACGACGCCCCGGCCGCCGCCCAGCTGCTCGCGGCCGCCGAGCCGCTCGACCGGACCGGCGACCACGAGGACGCCGCCGACCTGGCCGAGTGGTGGAGCGGGGAGCTGGTCGACCTGGCCGCCGACGGGGTCGCCGTGGTCGCCGGGGACGGCGCGCTCGTCGGCTGGGCCACGGCCATCGCCTCGCCCGGCGTCCGGGACGCGTTCCGGGTGTCGCTGGAGGGCCGGGTGCACCCCGACTGGCGTGGCCGGGGCATCGGCGGCCGGCTGCTCGACTGGCAGGTCCGCCACGGCCGCGAGCACCACGCCCGCCACGAGCCGGCGGCGCCGGCCCGCCTCGTCGCGCACGTGCACCCGACGATGGCGCCGCTGGAGCGGCTGGTCCGCGCCCGCGGGTTCGAGGCGGAGCGGTACTACGCCGTGATGCGCCGCCCGCTCACCGACCTGCCCGACGTCCGCCCCGGACCGGGCGTGCGTCTCGTGCCCTTCACCGCGGACCGCGACGACGAGGTGCGCCGGGCGCACAACGCGGCGTTCACCGCGCACCACGGCTCCGTCGAGCGCGACGCGGTCGTGTGGCGCACCTGGTTCACCGGGCAGCGCGCGTTCCGCCCGGACCTGTCGGTGCTCGCGCTCTCCGACGGCGCCGTCGTCGGCTACGTGCTGGCCTACGTGTACGACGCCGACACCCGCGCCACCGGCGTGCCCGAGACCCGGCTGGGGCAGATCGGTGTCCTCCCCGCCGCCCGCGGCCGCGGCGTCGCGACCGCGGCGATCGCCGCGGCCCTGCGGGCGGCCGCCGACGCCGGCTGCACCCGCGCCGCCCTCGACGTCGACACCGAGAACGTCACCGGCGCGTTCGGGCTCTACGAGCGGGTCGGCTTCCGCACCGACCGGACCTGGACCTCCTGGGCGCTGCCGCTGCCACCGCTCAGGTGAGCACTTCGCGCGCGAAAGGCTGCTCCGAGTGCCGGCGGCGCGCTCAGTAGGGTGCCGCGCATGGTCAGCGTCGATCAGCCCGCCGCCTCGTCCGCCGCCGTGTCCGCCGCCGTGTCCGCCGCCTCCGTGTCCACGGCCTCCGTGTCCGCGGTCGAGCCGGCCCTGGCCAACCGGGCGCACCGGGCCGTCGAGCCGCTGCACAACCACCTCTACTTCGTCCCCGAGCAGGACGAGCACCTCACCGCGGTCGGCGTGCGGCCGGGGCGGATGTGCTACTTCGCCGGTCGCGCCGCGCCGATGGGCGCCGTCGGCCCGGGCGTGGTGACGGCGACCTTCCACAACTTCTCGCCGAGCCTGGTCGCGCGGCTCATCCCGCGCGCCTGGACGCTCGCCTCGCCCGAGCAGGTCGTCGCCGCCCGGTTCGACGCCGCCCGAGCCTCCCTGACCCGGCTGCTCGGCGAGGCGGCCACGGGCCCGGAGGTCGAGGAGCTGGCCGGGCTGCTCCGCGAGGCCTGCACCGCGCTGACCCCCGAGGGCCGTCCGCTGTACGCCGGTCACGCCGACCTGGCCTGGCCCGAGGAGCCGCTGCTGCAGGTCTGGCACGGCGCGACGCTGCTGCGCGAGCACCGCGGGGACGGGCACGTCGCCGTCCTCGTCCGGCACGGGCTGTCGGGCATCGAGGCGCTGCAGACCCACTGCGCCACCGGGCGCGGCTTCACCCCCGCCGCCGCCCAGGCCCTGCGCGGCTACACCGACGAGGAGTGGGCGGCCGCCGCCGCGCGGCTCGCCGACCGCGGGCTCGTGGTCGACGGCGACCTGACCGAGGCCGGCGAGCGGCTCCGGGCGGAGATCGAGGCCGAGACCGACGCGCTGGCCCTCGCCCCGTGGGACCACCTGGGCGCGGAGCGGACGGCGCGGGTCGTCGAGCTGGGCAAGCCGCTGTCGGCCCGGATCGCCGGGGCCGGCGCCTACCCGGCCGGCGTCTTCGGCAAGTGAGCCGGCGCCTCCCGGGCGCGGGAGACGACGGGCCGACGGCGGAGCTGATCCGGGCCCGCCGCGGCGGCGCGCTCAGCGACCTGGACCGGCTGCTGCTGCACAGCCCGCCGGTGGCCGAGGGCTGGAACGCGCTGCTGGGGGCACTGCGCTCGGGCACCACACTGGCCGCCGACCTGCGCGAGCTGGTCGTGCTGCGGGTCGCCGTCCTCAACGACGCGGCGTTCGAGTGGGCCGCGCACGAGCCGATCGCCCGGCGGGCCGGGCTCACCGACCTGCACCTGCGGGTGCTGCGCCGGCCGGACGCGGGGGAGCAGGCGGTGTGGTCCCCGGCGCAGGCCGCCGTCCTCGCCTTCACCGACGCCTCCACGCGCGACGTCGCGGTGCCCGACGCGGTCTTCGCCGCGGTGCGGGCGCAGTTCGACGACCGGCAGGTCGTCGAGCTGGCCGCGCTGGTGGCCGGTTATGCGATGGTGTCGCGCTTCCTGGTGGCGCTGGAGGTGCCGCCGCCGGAGGGTGAGGTGCCCGGCTGACCAGGCCGGATCGCGTGTCCTGAGCCACACTCGACTCGGAGGTGGGGCACCGTGACGGCGACCGAGAACAGGCCCGGCAGCGTGCAGCGGACCGACGTGGACGCGGCCTTCCGGGGGAGCGCGACGTACCGCAGCCTGGGTGAGCAGCAGCTGAGTCCGGCCGAGGAGCGATTCGAGAAGGGACGCCGCACCGTCGGCCTCTTCCTCGCCCCCGTCGTGAGCGTGGTCTTCGCCCTCCTCCCGCTGGACCTGCCCAACGACCAGCAGCTGCTGGCCGCGGTGCTGCTCGGGGTCATCGTCCTGTGGGTCACCGAGCCGGTGCCGATCCCCGTCGGCGGCCTGATCGGCGTCGCCGCGATCGTCGTCCTCGGCGTCGTGCCGGCCGACGACGCGCTGTCGCCGTTCGGCTCCACCACGGTGTTCACCTTCATCGGCGCCTTCATCCTGGCCGCGGCGATGCTCAAGCACGGCGTCGCCCGCCGGTTCGCGATGTTCATCCTGTCGCTGAAGTGGGTCGGCACCTCGACGGCGCGGGTGGTCATCGCCTTCGGCCTGATCACCGCGCTGCTGTCGGCGTTCGTCTCCAACACCGCGACCGTGGCCATGCTGCTGCCGACGGCGCTGGGCATCCTCACCGTCATCGCCAAGCTCCTGCAGGACAAGGAGCTGGTGAAGCCGGACTTCGACCCGCTGCGGCTGCGGGTCGGCACCGCACTGATGCTGATGCTCGCCTACGGCGCGAGCGTCGGCGGCCTCATCACGCCCGTGGGGACGCCGCCGAACCTGATCGGCCGCGGGCTGATCGAGGAGGCGACCGGTGAGCGGATCGGCTTCCTCGACTGGATGCTCATGGCGCTGCCGATCTGCGCGCTCATGTTCGTGGCGCTGACCCTGGTGCTGCTGCTGCTCAACCGGCCCGAGATCAAGCGCATCGAGGGCGTCGCGGAGTACATCGCCGCCGAGCGGGCCCAGATCGGCCCGTTCTCCAGGGCCGAGCGCAACACGGTGATCGCCTTCGTCATCACCGTGGCGCTGTGGATCTTCCCCGGTGTCATCGCGCTGGTGGCCGGCACCGAGTCCGACCTCTACACGACGATCAGCGACCGGCTCGACGAGGGCGTGGTGGCCGTCCTCGGCGCCTCGCTGCTGTTCCTGCTGCCCACCGACTGGGGCAAGCGGGAGTTCACGCTCAACTGGTCCGACGCCGCCAAGATCGACTGGGGCACGATCCTGCTGTTCGGCACCGGCATCATCTTCGGCTCGCTGCTGGCCGACACCGGTCTCGCCGAGACGATCGGCAACAGCTCGGCCGACTGGCTGGGCCTGACCAGCACGTTCGCGATCACGATCTTCGCGGTGATCCTCGCGATCATCATCTCCGAGACGACGAGCAACACCGCCTCGGCGGCGGTCGTGGTGCCGATCATCATCCCGGTGGCGGCCGCTGCGGGGATCGACCCGTTCGTGCCGGCGCTCGCGGCCACGTTCGCGGCGTCGTTCGGTTTCATGCTGCCCGTGTCGACGCCGCAGAACGCGATCGTCTACGGGTCCGGAGTCGTGCCGATCACGAAGATGATCCGGTCGGGGATCAGCTTCGACGTCCTGGGCGCGCTGCTCATCGTGGTCCTGCTACCGGGGCTGATCTCGCTCGTGCTCCGCTGACGTCCGCCGGTCGCCCGCCGGGTGTCCGGCGGGTGACGGGTGGGTGATCTCCGTCCTGCCGCGTCTCCCGAGCCGCTCCGGCGTGTCACGATGGACGACGGCCCGCTCGACGCCGGCCGGAGCCCGACCCGGGAGGAGGACGGCGATGCGCAGCGAGCCGCCCAGTCCCAGTCCCGAGGTCCTCCCCGCGTAACGCCGTCCGGCGCCCGCGCGCGTGGAGGACCTCCGCTGTGTCCTCCGCCCAGCGTCCCGGGAGTCCGTCATGGCCGATCGTCGTCTCGCGCCCCTCACCGCCCTCACCACGCTGCGCCGCCCGCGCAGCGAGGTGGTGCGCCGTCCCGTCGCCGTCCCCGCCGAGCCGCAGCCGGCTCCCGACAAGCCGTCGCGGATCGTCGACAACGCCGTCTACGCCGGTGGACGCCGGGTGGCCACGCCCGACACCGCCGCCGACAGCCACGAGTGGCTGACCGAGGGCTTCGACGACCGGATGGTCTGGCTCGGCCTCTACCGGCCCGAGCCCGCCGAGCTCGGGGAGCTGGCCGAGCAGTACGACCTGCCCGAGCTCGCGGTCGAGGACGCGATCCAGGCCCACCAGCGGCCGAAGTTCGAGCGCTACGGCGACACCCTGTTCGTCGTCCTCAAGGCCGCCCGGTACCTGGACGCCGCCGAGGAGGTGGAGTTCGGCGAGCTGCACCTGTTCCTCGGCCGGGACTTCGCCATCACGGTCCGGCACAGCGAGTCGCCGGACCTGTCGCGGGTGCGCCGCCGGCTGGAGAGCGAGCCGGCGCTGCTCGCCAAGGGGCCCGAGGCGGTGCTGTACGCGATCCTCGACGCCGTCGTCGACGGGTACGCGCCGGTGGTCGCCGGGCTGTCCAACGACATCGACGAGATCGAGACCGAGGTCTTCCGCGGCGACCCGGGCGTCTCCCGGCGCATCTACGAGCTGTCGCAGGAGGTGCTGGAGTTCCAGCGCGCCGCCGCGCCGCTGACCGGCATCCTCGCCGCGATCACCGCCGGGTTCGACAAGTACGGCGTCGACGAGGAGCTGCGCAGCTACCTGCGCGACGTCGCCGACCACGTGACGCAGGTGATCGAGCGGGTGGAGGGCTTCCGGCTGCAGCTGCGCGACATCCTCACCGTCAACGCGACCCTGGTGGCGCAGCGGCAGAACGAGGAGATCCGCGAGCTCACCGAGGCCTCGATCGCGCAGGGCGAGGAGGTCAAGAAGATCTCCGCGTGGGCGGCCATCCTGTTCGCCCCGACGCTGGTCGGCACCGTGTACGGGATGAACTTCGACGACATCCCCGAGCTGCACTGGCACCTGGGCTATCCGTTCGCCCTGGTGCTGATGCTCGGGGTCAGCCTCACGCTGTACGCCGTCTTCAAGCGCCGCGACTGGATCTGACCGCCGCGGGAGGTCCGCCGGGCGGGGCGTCGCGGGTGCTCCTCGCGCGGGGCGGGTCCTGCAGGGCCCGCGACGCACCCTCGAGCCCAGGCGCACCCGGCCGGGTGACGTCGGCCGTGCGTGGCGGGGAACAACCCGTCGGAGGGTGCCGTTACCCTGATCGCACAACTACACAGGGGGTGATTGGTCTCGACTGCGGTCGGATGACCAGGGGAAGCGAGCCGAGGAAGGCAACGATGAGCTCGTTAACCACGCGTTGCAAACAACACAAGCGCCGACTCCAGTCAGCGCGAGTTCGCCCTCGCTGCCTGATCAGCTAGGTCGACTCTGTCAGCCCGGGTTCGTCACCGGCCCGGATCCTGGCATCAGCTAGGTGACTGACCCACCGTTCCGGTCGCGGGAGCGGTGGGGACACCAAACAGCGACTGGGCCCGTCACACCGACCTGTTCGTGGGATCGGTGGGGTCGAGCAGAGACGCAGCGGACTGCGCTCGGAGAAGCCCTGGTGATGCGTCGTAGGACGCGGGTTCGATTCCCGCCACCTCCACCCCTGAGCGAGAGCCCCGCGAGGACGCCGTCCTCGCGGGGCTCTCGTGCGTCCGGGGCCGGACGCGAGCAGCATCACAAGACCCTGGAAGCCGCCCCGGCAGCCGCCTGACCAGCGCGGACACGCCGGTCGCGAGGACGGCGGAGGAGCGGTGCCGCCCGGGCGGCCGGAGGGATTTGCGGACCGTCCCATTCCGCTGGACTGTGGGGGTGAGGGCCCCGCGCCGGCGCGTGGGCGGCCCGGCGTCCCCTGACGCCTGTCCATGCTCCCGCTGGAACCGGAGGGCGCCCCACCGGGCGCGGCACCACCCGTGACGAGTACGACCCCATCCACCCCGCTCGACCCAGGACTGACCGACCCCGAGCCGACCGGCCCCGACACCGACCAGCACCCGGCGATCGCCGAGCCCCCGCCACCCGTCGCCGACGAGCGGGGCTCGCTCGACCGCGTCGTCTTCCCGGTCTCGGCGGTCCTGGCGCTCGCGTTCGTGGCCTGGGGGTTCATGAGCCCGACCGGGCTGGGCTCGGCCAGCGGCTCCGCGCTGACGTGGATCGAGCGGAACCTCGGCTGGCTGTTCGTCAGCCTCGCGTCGGCGTTCGTCGTCTACGTCCTGTGGCTGGCGGCGAGCCGCTACGGCCGCATCCCGCTGGGCCGCGACGACGAGGCGCCGGAGTTCCGGACCGTCTCGTGGATCGCGATGATGTTCAGCGCCGGGATGGGCATCGGCCTGATGTTCTACGGCGTGGCCGAGCCGCTGGCGCACTACGTCTCCCCGCCGCCGCGCACGGTGCCGGCCGAGACGCCTGAGGCGGTGCACACCGCCATGGCGACCACCCTGTTCCACTGGACGCTGCACCCGTGGGCGATCTACGCGGTCGTCGGGCTGGCCATCGCCTACGGCACCTTCCGGCGCGGCCGCCGGCAGCTGATCAGCGCCGCCTTCGAGCCGCTGTTCGGTCGCCGCCGCACCGAGGGCTGGGCCGGCCGGCTCATCGACGTGCTGGCCGTCTTCGCCACGCTCTTCGGCTCGGCGGCCTCGCTCGGCCTAGGGGCGCTGCAGATCGGCAGCGGGCTGGAGATCCTGGGCTGGGCCGGGGAGGTGGGCAACGGCGCCCTCGTGCTGGTCATCGCGGTGCTGACCGCGGCGTTCGTGGCCTCCGCCGTCTCCGGCATCTCGCGGGGCATCCAGTGGCTGTCGAACGTCAACATGGTGCTGGCCGTCGTCCTCGCGGTCTTCGTGTTCGTCGTCGGCCCGACGGTGTTCGTCCTCAACCTGCTGCCCGGGGCGGTCGGCAGCTACTTCTCCGACCTGGCCCAGATGGCCGCGCGCACCGAGGCCAGCGGCGGCGACCCGATGGCGGCCTGGCTGCGCGGCTGGACCGTCTTCTACTGGGCGTGGTGGATCTCGTGGACGCCGTTCGTCGGGCTGTTCGTCGCGCGGATCAGCCGCGGCCGCACCATCCGGCAGTTCGTCACCGGCGTGCTGCTGGTGCCCAGCGTGGTCAGCCTGCTGTGGTTCGCCGTCTTCGGCGGTGCCGGCATCGCCGCCCAGCGCGACGGCGCCGACGTGGTCGGGCAGGCCACCTCCGAGGGGCAGCTGTTCGGGGTGCTGCGCGAGTACCCCCTGGCCACCGCGACGACGGTGCTCGTGATGGTCCTGGTCGCGTTCTTCTTCGTGTCCGGGGCCGACGCCGCCTCGGTCGTCATGGGATCGCTGTCCGAGGGGGGCACCCTCTCTCCCAGCCGCCGCACCGTCGTCTTCTGGGGCGTGGTGACCGGCGCGGTGGCGGCCGTGATGCTGCTCGTCGGCGGGGACGAGGCGCTCAGCGGGCTGCAGGACCTCACGATCATCGCGGCGCTGCCCTTCGCGCTGGTCATGGTCGGGCTGGCCGTCGCGCTGGCGAAGGACGTGCGCTCCGACCCGATGGTCCTGCGCCGCACCTACGCCACCGAGGCCGTCGAGCAGGCGGTGGTCGAGGGCATCACCCGGCACGGCGACGACTTCGTGCTCGTCGTGGAGGCGGCTGGAGCGTCCGGCGAGGAGCCGGCGACCGCGCCCCCGGTGCAGGTCGTGGACCGGGCGGCGGGCCTGGCACCGGTCGGCGAGGCGACCCGCGCCGGCGCCGTCGGGGGTGCCTCGGTGCCCGGCACGCCCCGGACGTGACCGGCGCACGGGAGCGCCTGCGCGAACCATGGGTGCAGCGCGGCGTCCGGGCGGCGCTGGCCGCGGCGCTGGCCTGGCAGGTCGCGACCCTCCTGCCGCCGCCGATGTCGGAGTACGCCTACTACGCCCCGCTGGGCGCGGTCATCGCGGTGCACCCGACGGTGGCCGACTCCGCCTCGGCGGCCTGGCGCACGGTCCTCGCGATCCTGCTGGGCTTCGGCTTGGCGGTCACCGTGCACGAGCTGACCCGGTCCATCCCGAACGCGGTGACCATCGCGCTGATCGTGGCCCTGGCGGTCGCCGTCGAGCAGTGGCGGGCGCTGCGCGAGCACGCCAGCTGGGTCAGCTTCGCCGCCGTCCTCATGCTCACCGTGGGGACGGCGGCCGACCCCGCGCGGTACGCGCTGGCCTACGCCGGGCTCACCCTGCTGGGAGCGGCGACCGGGGTGCTGGTGACCACCGTCCTCTTCCCGCCGCTGCAGCTCACCACCGCCGCCCGCAGCATCGCGGCCACCCGCGGGCTCCTCGCGAGGCACCTGCGCGACCTCGCCGACGGGCTCCGCCGCGGCGCGGTGCCCAGCACCGGCGAGTGGGTCCGGCGCGGGGAGGAGCTGGACGCCGCGCTGGAGCGCATGCGCGCCGCGGAGGGGCTGGTCGAGCGGGCCCGGCGGGCCAACCCGAGGGCCCGGCGCTGGGGCGCCAGCGCGGCGAGCACCCGGGAGCAGTCCCGCGCGCTGGACCGGGTCGCCGTCCTCGTCGACGACCTCACGATGCTCGTCGTCGAGCTCGAGCCGCACCGCCACGGGGCCGACCGGATCGAGGGCGGGACGGCGCGAGTGCTCGCCGACGGCCTGGACAGCCTCGCCCACGTCGTCTGCGTCCCCTACCCGACCAGGCGGGACCAGCGGACGCCGGACGAGCGAACCGGCGCCATCGGCGACGCCGAGGACGCCCTGCGGCGGCTCACCGCGCTGCTGCGCACCGCCGAGGTCGTCGACGACGACGCGTTCTTCGCCCTCGGCGCGGTCACGGTGGGGATGCGCCGCTCGCTCGACACCCTGCGCGAGCGGCCGCTGCCCAGCGCCCCCTGACCGGACGACGGACCGGCTCCAGGCGGCCGACGGGCGGGAGTCCTGCCATCCTCGTTCCATCGGCCGATGCCGGCCGGTGCGCCGTGCGCACGCGGTCGGTGGGCTCCTGGACGCGGGAGGTCGCATGGGCACCACGGCGGAGCGGACGGCGGGGGAGACCGGTGAGGAGCGCCGGCGCGGCGCGTTCAGCTCCCGGCGCGTCTTCATCCTGGCGGCGATCGGGTCCGCCGTCGGCCTGGGCAACATCTGGCGGTTCCCCTACGTCGCGTACGACAACGGTGGCGGCGCCTTCGTGGTGCCCTACCTGGTGGCGTTGCTGACCGCGGGCCTGCCGTTCCTGCTGCTCGACTACGCGATCGGCCACCGCCACCGCGGCTCGGCGCCGCTCTCCTTCGCCCGGCTCCGGCGCCGTACCGAGGGTCTGGGCTGGTGGCAGGTGGCCATCTGCTTCGTCATCGCCGTCTACTACGCGGCGGTCCTGGCCTGGGCCGTGCGGTACACCTTCTTCTCGCTCGACCAGGCGTGGGGGGCCGACCCGGAGGCCTTCTTCTTCGGGGAGTTCTTGCAGGCCGGCGACGTCGAGGTCAGCACCGACCTGGTTCCCGGGGTGCTGTGGCCGCTCGGGCTGGTCTGGCTCGTGGTCCTGCTGGTCCTGACCCTCGGCGTCCAGCGCGGCATCGGCGTGACCTCGCTGGTCTTCATCCCGGTGCTGGTGCTGGCCTTCGCGGCCCTCGTCGTGCAGGCGCTGACCCTGTCCGGCGCCGGCGACGGTCTCGACGCGCTGTTCACGCCGGACTGGTCGGCGCTCACCGACCCGTCGGTCTGGGCCGCCGCGTACGGCCAGATCTTCTTCTCGCTGTCGGTCGGCTTCGGGATCATGATCACGTATGCGTCGTACGTCCGCCGCCGCGAGGACATGGTGGGCTCCGGTCTGGTCGTCGGCTTCGCGAACTCCAGCTTCGAGCTCCTCGCCGGCATCGGCGTCTTCGCCGCGCTCGGCTTCATGGCCCAGGCCAGCGGGGTGGCGGTCGGGGAGGTCGCCAGTGACGGGATCGGCCTGGCGTTCATCGCCTTCCCGACGATCATCAGCGAGGCCCCGGGCGGGGCCCTGATCGGCGTCCTCTTCTTCGGGTCGCTGGTGATCGCCGGCATCACCTCGCTGATCAGCGTGATCGAGGTGGTGGTCTCTGCGGTCCGCGACAAGTTCGACACCAGCCGCCGCACCGCGACCCTGGTCGTCGTCGTCCCGCTCGCGGTGCTGAGCCTGGTCCTGTTCAGCACGACGAGCGGCATCTACGTCCTCGACGTCGTCGACCACTTCGTCAACCAGTACGGCATCCTCGTCGTGGCCCTGGTCAGCATGCTCGTGGTGTCGTGGGTGCTGCGTGCGCTGCTGCCGCTCGGCGACCACCTGAACGTGCACGGCCGGCCGCGAGTGGGCCTCGGCTGGCGGGTGCTGACGAGCCTCGTGGCCCCGGCGGGGCTGGCCGTCGTCCTCGTTCTCGCGCTGCAGGACGACCTCGAGGCGCCCTACGAGGGCTACCCCACCTGGTTGCTGGTGACCTTCGGCTGGGTGATGGTCGTGCTGCTCCCGGTGGTGGGCTTCCTCCTCGGCCGGCTCCGGTGGCGGCCCGGCACCCACCTGGACGGTCCGCCACCGCATTCCGACCCGGCGGCGCCCCTCGAGGCGACGACGGCCGGGGCCCGAGGTGACGAGGGAGGACGACGGTGAGCGCGAGCGCGGTCGTGATGATGCTGGTCGCGATGGCCGTGATCTGGGGCGGCCTGGCGCTGGCCGTGGTCAACCTGTTACGCCACGGGGCCGTCGAGGAGCGCGCCGAGAACCGGCGTCGCGACCGCTGACGGCAGGCGGTCATCGCCGCGCACGAGTCCGGGCCGGTCCCGCTCGGCCGGACCGCCGGGCCCGCACCCGCGCGGGGTCAGACGCCGGTGGCGCCGTCGATCCGCTCGCGGACGAGGTCGGCGTGGCCGCAGTGCCGGGCGTAATCGCCGACGCCGTGGACGCCGCCTCGCTCTCCTAGCCACGCGGCGCCGCGGCGGAGGTCCAGCCGGCGCGGTGCAGCCGCTCGGCGCCGTCGAGCAGCAGGTCGAGGGCGAACTCGAACTCGAACTGCTCGTCGCAGCCGCCGTCGACCCGGCCGAGGTCACCGGCGGTCGCGGCCACCGCGATCTCCAGGACGTGCGGGAACCGCTGCGCGAACTCCCGCGCCATCGCCTCCTGCTCCGCCGGCGACGGGGGCCGCGGCGGCGCCGGCTCCTCGAACAGCTCCGGGCTGAAGCCCCAGATCCGGTTGCCCAGCGCGTGCATCACGTGGTGGGTCAGGTCGGGGGAGAGGCCACCGGCGCGGAAGCCACCGGCAACGGCGTCCATGTGCCCGAGCACCGCCGGCGTCCGGCGGGTGCTGCCCTCGATCGCCCGGCGCGCCCAGGGGTGCCGCAGCACGGCCCGCCGCGCGGACAGCACGCGGGCGCGCACGGCCGCCTTCCAGGGTAGCCCCGGGTCCGGCGGCTCGATCTCGCCGAGGACGACGTCGACCATGCCGCCCACCAGCTCGTCCTTGTCCGCGACGTGCTTGTACAGCGCCATCGGGACGACGCCCAGGTGCTGCGCGAGCCCGCGCATGCTCACCGCGTCCAGCCCCGCCTCGTCGGCCAGTGCGACGGCGGCGCGCAGCACGCGGTCGCGGTCCAGCCGCTCGCGTCGCGGACGGTCGGCGTCCGGGGGCATCGGCGTCCTCCTCGTTGACAGGCGTACACCGTACACCTACGGTCCTCGGCATTGGTGTACGCCGTACACCTCGAATGGAGGAGGACGCGATGGAGCCCTGGAGACGCACCGCGGTGGTGGCGGGTGTGCTGTTCCTGCTCACGCACGTGACGTCGGTGCCGGCGGCGCTGGTCTACGAGTCGGTGCTGGCCCCGGGCGGTGTGCTCGACCCGGGCGACCGCACGGCGGTGCTCGTGGCCGCGCTGCTCGAGGTGGTGCTGGCCCTCGGCGTCGTCGGCACCGCGGTCGTGCTCTTCCCGGTGGTCCGGCGGGAGCACGAGGGGATCGCGCTGGGCTACGTGGCGCTGCGGACGCTCGAGGCGGGCGTCATCCTCGTCGGCGTCGTGACGGTGCTCGCCGTCGTGACGGTGCAGGGCGGCGACCCGGCGCTCGCCGGGGTGCGCGACGGGCTGGTCGCGGTGCACGACTGGACGTTCCTCGTCGGCCCCGGCCTGGTGTGCGGCGCCAACACGGTGCTCCTCGCGTACCTGCTGCACCGCTCGGGCCGGGTGCCGCGGTGGATCCCGGTGCTGGGCCTGGTCGGCGGTCCGCTGATCGCGGCGGCCAACGCCGGGAAGCTGCTGGGCCTCGACGACTCGATCTCCGGTGCGGCCGGGGTGGTCGTCGTCCCGATCTTCGCGTGGGAGGTCTGCCTCGCGGTGTACCTGATCGCCCGCGGCGGGCGCCCGGACGCCGACCGCCCCGCGGTGCCGGTCCCGGTCGCGGTGACCGCCGGCGCCCGGTAGGCATCCCGGTGTGCCGATGACGACGTTCGACGCCCCCGCCGGCCCGCTGCCCGGGTACCTCGCCGTGCCGGCCGGCGAGGGGCCCTGGCCCGGGGTCGTCGTCGTGCACGACGCCTTCGGGCTCAGCGCCGACGTCCGGCGGATCACCGACCGCTTCGCGGCGAACGGGTACCTGGCGCTGGCGCCCGGCCTGTTCCGCCGGGGGAACCGGCTGGGCTGCGTCGTCACCACGCTGCGGTCGCTGCACCGGGGCCGGGGACCGGCGGTCGACGACGTCCTCGCCGCCGCGGCCCACCTGCGCGCCGACGACCGCTGCACCGGGAAGGTCGGCTCGGTCGGGTTCTGCATGGGTGGCGGGTTCGCGCTGCTGACCGCGCCGAGCGGCGCCTTCGACGCCGCCGCCCCCAACTACGGCATCTGGCCCGGCAACCGCGAGGAGCTCTCCCGCGCCTGCCCGACGGTGGCCAGCTACGGCGCGCAGGACCCGATGCTCAAGGGCGCGGCGGCCGAGCTCGAGCGCCGGCTCACCGAGGGCGGCGTGCCGCACGACGTGCACGAGTACCCGGGTGTCGGGCACTCCTTCATGAACGACTGGGGGACGCCGGGGCCGCTGCGGTTCGTCGAGCGCACCGCCGGCCTGGCCTACTCCCGGCCGGAGGCGGAGGACGCCTGGCGGCGGATCCTCGCGTTCTTCGGGGAGCACCTGCGCTGACTGTGTGCGCCCACGCCGCGGGATCGGGCCGGTCCCGCGGCCCGGGCGCACACGCCGGCCCGCCGGTGCCCCGGCCCGTGTGAACGGTGCGGGTCGTCGTGCCCCACGGGTCACCCCGAGGGGTCAGATCCTGTTTCCCGGCTCGACCCCCGGCCGGCGCCTGCCGATCCCTCTCGTATCCGACGAGGGGAGCCGGTCATGGACACGGCATGCAGGGCAGTGGCGCAGGCGGGCACCGTGGCGGCGACGGCGTCGCTGGACTCGGAGCAGCCGTGGCCGATGCTGCTGGTCGCCGGCTGGCTGACCACCGCGGCCGACTGCGCGCTGGCCGCCGGGCTCCTCGCCGACCTCGAGGCCGAACTCGCCGTCTGACCCGGACGAGGCACCCGGGGCGCGCCCCGGCGCCTCCCGGCGCGATCATGACCGGGTGACCCCGACGCCGAGCCCACGCGCCGGCGTCGATCCGGCCGGGCGACCGACGTGGGCGGCCGACGCCGTCCAGCGCGCCGACGCCGTCCTGTCGTGGGCGCCCAGCGGCCGCACCGCGGTCCCGGTGATCGTCGTCCTGGTCAACCTGGCCAACCTGGTCGGCGTCGGGACCGTCGCCCTCCTGCTCCTGGGCGTCGGCGAGGACGACGCCGACGGTCGCGCCGCCGTGCTGCTGGCCGCGCTGGCCTACCTCGTCCTCGCCTTCCCGGCCGGCACCTGGGCCGGGCTGCGCCACCAGCGGGTCACCACCTCCTGGCTGCTCGCCGGCCGCGAGCCCTCCCGTGCGGAGGCCTCCCGCGCGCTGCGGCTCCCGGTCGACGCCGCGCTCGTGGCGGCCACCGTGTGGCTGATCGGCGCCGTCCTGCTCGGCACCGTCGCCGCGGCGGCCTACCCCGACTCGCGGGTCGGCATCCGGATCGGCGTCGCGGTGCTGCTCGGCGGCGTGGTCACCGCCGGCGTCACCTACCTGCTCGTCGCCCGCGCCGCCCGTGCCGTCTCCGCCCGGGCGCTGGCGGCGCACCCGCCCACCGGCCGGCTGGCCCTCGGCGTGCGGCCCCGCCTCCTGCTGACCTGGGGCATCACCAGCGGGGTGCCGCTGGTCGGCGTCGTCCTGCTGTTCCTCGACCCGACCAACCCCGACGGTCCCGGCCCCGCGGCGGTGGTCTTCCTCGTGGTCGTCGCGCTGCTCGTGGGGCTGCTGGCCACCCTGCTGACCGCCCGTGCCGTCGGTGCCCCGCTGCGCGACCTGCGCCAGGCGGTGCAGCGCGTCGGCGGCGGCGACCACTCGGTGCGCGTCGTCGTCGACGACGCCGGCGAGATCGGCCTGCTGCAGGAGGGGGTCAACTCCATGGCCGCCGGGCTGGCCGAGCGGGAGCGGCTGCGCGACCTCTTCGGCCGGCACGTGGGGACGACGGTCGCCCAGCGCGCCCTGGCCGACGGCGTCTCCCTCGGCGGCGAGGTGCGCACGGTGGCGGCGCTGTTCGTCGACATCGCCGGCTCGACCTCGCTGGTCCGCCGCACCGGGCCCGAGGAGATGGTCGGGCTGCTCAACCGCTTCTTCGCCGTCGTCGTGGAGACGATCGAGGACGAGGGCGGCCTGGTGAACAAGTTCGAGGGCGACGCGGCGCTGTGCGTCTTCGGCGCGCCCACCGAGCACGCCGACCCGGCGGCGGCAGCGCTGCGCGCGGCGCGGCGGATCTGCGACGCCGTCCGCGCGGCCGGCGAGGTCGACGTCGGGGTCGGCGTGGCGTGCGGGCCGGTGTGGGCCGGGCAGGTGGGCGCGGCCAGCCGGCTGGAGTACACGGTCATCGGCGACCCGGTGAACGAGGCGGCCCGGCTCACCGAGCTGGCCAAGGACCACCCCGGGCGGGCCGTGGCCAGCGAGGCCACGGTGCACGCCGCCGGCGGCGGGGAGCAGGAGCACTGGCGCCCCGACCGCGCGGTGGAGCTGCGTGGCCGCGGGGAGCCGACCCGCACCTGGGTGCGCCGCACGGTCTGAGAACCCTGGTCCTGCCCGGGCCGGACGGGGACACTCCGGCAGCAGCGAACACCTCGGGCCCCCCGGAGCTACAGGTGCAGCATGAGGCAGGAGCCGCGTTCGGACGGTGAACTGCTGCAGGCCGTCGCCGACCGGGACCGGCAGGCGCTGCGGGAGCTCTACGACCGGCACGCACCCTGGCTGCGCGCGCGGCTGGCACGCCGCTGCGGCGACGAGGGCGTGGTCGAGGAGGTCCTGCAGGACACGTTCCTCGCCGTCTGGCGCAAGCCGGCCGGCTACCGCGGGACCGGCGACGTGCCGGCGTGGCTGTGGGGCATCGGGATCCGCCGGCTGCTGGCCGCCGTCCGGCCGCGCCGTCCCCTGCCGCTGCGCCTGCTGCTCCCGCCGCCGGCTCCCTCGGCCGAGGACGAGGTCCTGCTCGGCGTCGAGCACGGCGACCTCGCCGCGGCCGTCGACGGGCTCTCGCCGGAACTGCGCGCCGTCGTGCGTGCGGTCGTGCTCGACGGGCTGACCAGCCGCGAGGCGGCCCGGCTGCTCGGCGTGCCGCCGGGCACCGTGCGCACCCGGATGGCCCGGGCCCGCAACCAGTTGCAGGAGGCGCTCGCATGAGCTGGCACGTCGACCCGGGGACGTCGGCCGGGTACCGCGCGGGGACCCTGACCGAGGCCGCGGCGGCCTCCGTCGAGGCGCACCTGCTGCGCTGCGGCGGCTGCCGGGACGCGCTGGCCGCGACGGCGCCGCCGGCCCACCGCGCCGCCCACGACCGCACCTGGGCCGCCCTCGACGCGGCCCTCGACGCCGAGCCGGCGTCCGCGACCGAGCGCCTCCTGGGCCGCGCGCTGCCGCCGCACCTGCTGCGGCTGCTCGTGGCGGCGCCGGCCGTGCAGGCCGCGTGGTGGGTGGCCGGGACGGCGCTGCTGGTGCTGGCGCTCGCGGCGTCCTACCTGGGCAGCGGCGCCTTCGGGACGGCGGTGTTCGTGGTGACCGCGCCGCTGCTGCCGCTGGCCGGCGTCGCGCTGGCCTACGGCGCCGTCGACGACCTGGCCGGCGAGGTGGCCGGGACGACGCCGTTCCCCCGGTTCCGGCTGCTGGTGCTGCGGACGGCGGTGGTGTCGGCGGGCACGCTGCCGGTCACCGCGCTGCTCGCCTGGGCACTGCCCGGCGGGGTGCGGCCGGCCACGCTGTGGCTGGCCCCGGCGCTCGCCCTGTGCGCGCTCACCCTCGCGCTGTCGGCCCGCGCCGACCCCCGCCGCGTGGCCGCCGTCCTCACCCTGCTGTGGCTGGCCGCCACCGGGGTCGTCCTGCGCCCGTCCCGGCTGCCGCTGGCGGTCGACGAGGTGCTGGACCGCTCGTTCGCCTTCCGCCCGCCGGGGCAGGCCGCACTGCTGTGCGTCGCCGCCCTCGCGCTCGCCGTCGCCGTCACCCGCCGCACCACCTTCGAGGACAGGAGCACCCGATGACCCTCCCCGTCACGCTCGCCGGCGTCGGCAAGCGCTACCGCGGCACGACCGCCCTGCAGGACGTCACCCTCGACCTCTCCCCGGGGGTGACCGGGCTCCTGGGGCCCAACGGGGCGGGGAAGACCACGCTGCTGCGGATCGTCGCGACGGCGCTGTCGCCCAGCGCCGGCACGGTCCGGGTCCTCGGCCACGACCCCGCCGACCCGGCCGGCCGCCTGGCGATCCGGCGGCGGCTCGGCTACCTGCCGCAGGACTCCGGTGCGTACACCGGCTTCACCGCCTTCGCCTTCGTCGACTACGTCGCCGTGCTCAAGGAGATGACCGACAAGGCCGCCCGGCACGCCGAGGTCCGGCGGGTGCTGGACGCCGTGGGGCTCGGCGACCGGGCGCACCAGCGGATCCGGGCGCTCTCCGGGGGGATGCGCCGCCGGGTCGGGCTGGCGCAGGCGCTGCTGGGCCGGCCCGACCTGCTCGTGCTCGACGAGCCCACCGTGGGCCTGGACCCGGAGCAGCGGCTGCGGTTCCGCGAGGTCCTCGCCGGGCTGCCCTCCGACGCCACCGTGCTGCTGTCGACCCACCTGACCGAGGACGTCGCGGCGCTGTGCCCGCGGGTCGTCGTCCTCGACGCCGGGCGGGTGCTGTTCGAGGGGACGACGGCCGAGCTCGCCGGCCTCGCCGAGGGCCGGGTGTGGGACGCCGACGCCGCCGACCCGCTGGCCGCCGTCTCCTGGCGCACCGCGGAGGGCCGCTACCGCAACGTGGGCGCGCCACCACCGCGGGCCGACCTGGTCCCGGCGGGGCCCGAGCACGGCTACCTGCTGCTCACCAGCGTCCCGACGGCCGAGGAGATGGCGTCGTGACCGCCGCGACGGCCCCGGCCGCGGTCCGGGAGACCGTGGTCGGCCGCGGCACGATTGCGGCGCTCGCCCGCGCCGAGGTCCGCCGCACCCTCCGCAGCCCGCTGCTGTGGGCCGGCACCGCCCTGGCGGCCTGGTCGACCTGGTACGTGTCCACCGACGGCTCGTTCACCGGGGGCCGGCCGGTCACCGACGGCTACGCGGTCTGGGAGTGGGGCGCCTTCCCGCTGACCCTGACCGCGTTCCTCCTCGGCAACTGGGGGGCACTGCGCGAGCGGCCCTCGACCACCGCCGAGCTGTTCAGCAACACCCCCGCCCGCCGGTGGGACCGGACGCTCGGCCTGCTGGCGGCCGCGGCGGTGCCGGCGCTGTTGTCCCTCGTGCTGATCGCCGGGCAGTACGTCGCCGTGCTCGCCCAGGGCGGCGCCCGGCTGGGGGAGGGGCGGTGGTCGAGCGAGTTCACGCCGAGCCCGCTGGAGCTGCTGGGTGCGCCGCTGGCGGTCGCCTGCTCCTTCGTGGCCGGGGTCGCCCTGGCCCGGCTCGTGCGGTCCCGCGCGGTGGGTGCGGTGCTCGGCTTCGTCGGCTGGGTCCTGTTCTTCGTCGCCTTCTGGGTCTGGTTCACCGCCCCCTTCGGCGTCCTGGCCGTCAGCCGGTCCCCCCTGGCCGCCGCCGACCTGGGCACGGACCCGTCCGCGGCGGAGCTTGCCTCCTACGACGCGGTCGACCCGCCGGGGTCGACCAGCGAGACGTACCTCGCCGCCGACCGGGACCTGGGGTTCTACGGCCTGCACCTGGTGTACGTCGCGGGCCTGGTGGTCCTCCTCGCCGGCGTCGCCCTGGCGCGCAGCGGCCGCGACCGGCGCACCCGGCCGGTGCTGCTGACCGGAGCGGTCCTGGTGGTCCTCGGCGTCGCGGGGCAGCTGCTGGTGCACGAGTCGGCCCGGACCTGGCTGGGGTTCATGTGACCGCTCCCGCCGTCCCCTGGCCGGTGCTGCTCGCCGCCACCGGGCCGGTCCTCGCCTGGGGGCCGGTCCTGGCTGCGGGCGGCGCTGCCCTGGCGCTGGCCGGGCTGCCCGCCCTCGTCCCCGGGGACGGCGGCGGGCTGCTGCTCGCCCTCGGTGTGGTGGTGCTGGCCTCCGGCTGCGCGGCGGCCGGCGAGGAGCCCTCCCCGGGGGTGCCCCCGGTCGGGCCCGGGCGCCGGCTGCTCGCCCGGGCGCTGCTCGTCCTGCCGGTCTCGGCCGCGGTGCTCGGTGGCGTGCTCGGCCTGGCCGCGGCCGCCGGGGTGGCGACCGGCCGGGGGCCGGTCCTGCTGTGGGCGTTGCTCAGCGCGGTCGCGGCCGGCGTGGGGGCGGCGGTGCGGCGCAGCGGCGCCGACGTCCCCGGACCGGCGGTCGCGGTCGTCGTCCTGGGCGCGGGGCTGGTGCTGCTGCGCGCGCTGCCGGACCCGGTGGTGGAGCTGGCGCCGTGGGACACGACGGCGGAGCGGGTGGGCTGGGCGCTCGGGATCGCCGCGCTGCTGCTGGTGGCGGCGACCCACGACCCGGCGGCCCGCCGCGTCAGAGGTGGGCGCGGACGACGACCAGCTCGTCCTCGGGCTCCAGCGTGCCGATGAGCGGGTCGTCGAAGCGCAGCGTGCGGCCACCGCGGGTCACCGACAGCACGATGTCGGTCAGCTGACGGGGGCCCAGCCCCACCTCGCCGGCCTTGACCGTCCGCTGGTGCAGGTCCAGGCCCTGCCCGCCGGTGACGAGGTCCTCGACCACGTTGACCACGCGGGGGTGGTCGGTCGACAGGCCCAGCAGCCGGCCGGAGGTCGCCGAGGTGGTGATGACCGTGGTCGCGCCGGACTGGCGCAGCAGCGCGGCGTTCTCCTCCTCGCGGACGCTGGTCGTGATCGGCACGCTCGGGTTGAGCTGGCGCACGGTGAGCGTGATGAGGACGGCGGCGTCGTCGCGGTTGGCCGCCACGATCACCGCCCGCGCCCGCTCGACGGCGGCCCGCTTGAGCACCTCGCGCCGGCCGGCGTCGCCGACGATGCCGGTCAGCCCGGTCGTCGTCGCCTCCTCGACCAGGCGCTCGTCGGTGTCGACGACGACGATCTGCTCGGCCGGCGTGCCGTCGGCCCGCAGCGCGCGGATGGCGCTGCGGCCCTTGGTGCCGTAGCCGCAGACGATGACGTGCTGGCGCACGCGGGACCTCCACCGGCGGATGCGGAACTCCTCCCGGGAGCGCGCGGTCAGCGCCTCGAGGGTCGTTCCGATGAGGACGATCAGGAACATGATCCGCAGCGGCGTGATCACGATGATGTTGATGAGCCGGGCACCCTCGGTCACCGGCGTGATGTCGCCGTAGCCGGTCGTGGAGAGCGTGACGGTCGCGTAGTAGAACGCGTCGAGCAGCGTGATGCCCCGCTCGTCGCCGTCGCGGTAGGCGTCGCGGTCCAGCCAGACGATGAGGACGACGGCGAACAGGACGACGGCCGCGATGAGGACCCGGCGCCACACCTGGCGGACGGGGGACTCCTCGACGTGCGCGAGGACGACCCCGGTGTGCGGGTCGTCGGCGTCGCCGCGATGGATCATCACGCCGAGCGACGATAGTGAGCCCCGGCCCCGGGGTGGTGCCGCCGCACCCGTCCGGGGGAGCACGGGTCGCCCCGGCTCCCCCCGACGGGGTGCGCCGGTCAGCCGCCGACGGCCGCCCGCTCGCGCGCGGCGAGCTCCCGCTTGAGCACCTTGCCGGCCGCCGAGACGGGGATGGCGTCGATGAACACGACGTCGCGCAGCCGCTTGTACGGCGTCACCCGGTCGTTGACCGCGGCCATCACCGACTCGGGGGTCAGCGCGGCGCCCGCGTCGTCGTCCCGGCGGACGACGTAGGCGACCGGCAGCTCCCCGGCCTCCTCGTCGGGCCGGCCGACCACGGCGGCGCCGGCGACCCCGGGGACGGCGAACAGGTGCTCCTCGAGCTCGCGCGGGAACACGTTGTAGCCCTTGTAGAGCAGCATGTCCTTGGTGCGGTCGACGATCGCCAGGTAGCCGTCCTCGTCGACCACCCCGACGTCGCCGGTGTGGAACCAGCCGTCGGCGTCGATCGACTCCGCGGTGGCCTGCGGCCGCTTCCAGTAGCCGCGCATGACCTGCGGCCCGCGGATGCACACCTCGCCGCGCTCGCCGGGCGGCAGCGCCTCGCCGCCGCCGAGCGGCCGGATCGAGATCTCGGTGTCGAACACGGGGACGCCGACCGTGCCGGCCTTGCGGGTGCCCGAGCGGAACGCCGGGTTGCCGGTGGCCTGCATCGTCACCTCGGTCAGCCCGTAGCCCTCGCCGATGACCGCGTCGGGCAGCAGCCCCGTCAGCCGCTCGATGAGCGACACCGGCAGCGGCGCGGCCCCGCTGGAGACGCCGCGCACGTGCGACAGGTCGGCGTCGTCGATGCCGGGCACCTGCAGCAGCGCGACGAACACCGGCGGCGCGCCGCCGATGGCGGTCACCCGGTGGCGGACGGCGTCCTCGAGGTAGCGCACCGGGTCGAAGCGCATGTGCACGACCGCCGTCGTCCCGGCCATGACCAGGCCGTTGAGGTAGCCGATCACGCCCATGGCGTGGAACCACGGGGTCAGGTTGATCATCCGGGCCTCGCCCAGCCGGGTCGGGTGCTCCTCGGGGCCGAGCACCTGGCGCAGCGTGACGTCGCCGGCCTCGTCGAGCTCCGGCACCGAGCCGCTCACCCAGCAGCCGGACTGCAGCACGTTGGTCACCACGTTGCGGTGGGTCAGCTCGACGCCCTTGCTCACCCCGGTCGTGCCGCCGGTGTAGGCCAGGTGGGCCAGGTCGGCGGCCGGGTCGACGGCGGCGTCGAGGTGCCGGTCGGTGGGGTCGGCGGCGAGCAGGTCGGCGAGGTCGACGTCGCCGGGCTCGAGGCCCGCCAGCCGCGCGGAGAAGTCGGGCGTGTGCGCCGGGCCGGTGACGACCACCGTCTCGACCGGGGTCTCGGCCAGGGCGCCGCGCACGAAGGGCAGCACCTGGTCCCAGGTGACCAGCACGCGGGCGCCGGCGTCGGTCAGCTGCGCGGCGAGGTCGGGTGCGGGCAGCAGCGGGTTGGTGGGGGAGAAGGTCGCGCCGGCCAGCAGGACGCCGTAGTAGACCGCCGGGTACTGGCGGCAGTTGGGCGCGTGCACGGCCACGACGTCGCCCCGGCCGATGCCGTGGTCGGCCAGCCAGTTCGCCACCGCGTGCGCCCGCCGGCCGAGCTCGGTGAACGTCAGCTCCACGTCGTCCTCGACGAACGCCGGCCGGTCCCCCCAGCGGCGCACGGCGGCGCGCAGCACCGAGCCCACCGGGACCAGCGGGTAGTCCAGCGACCGGGGCAGGCCGGGGGGCCACGACACGGCGGGCGAGACGGTGCTGGGGGCGGTGCTGGCGCTCAATGCGGGTCCTCTCCTCGGGGGTCCCCAGCGTGGCGCACGTCACAGCGGGTGTCGAGGTGGGTGGCGACGGTCAGGATGGGCCGGTGAGCGGAACGGGACGCGCCCTCGTGCTGGGCGGCGGGGGCATCACGGGGATCGCCTGGGAGACCGGCGTGCTGGCGGGGCTGGCCGAGGCGGGGGTCGACCTGACCGTGGCCGACCTCGTCGTCGGCACCTCGGCCGGCTCGGTGGTCGGCGCGCAGGTCACCAGCGGGGCCGGGATCGAGGAGCTCTACGCGCGGCAGCTGGAACCGCCGTCGTCGGAGCGGGTCGCGCGGATGACCCGTGCGGCGCTGGCCCGGTACGCCTGGGCGATGCTGCGCAGCCGCGGCCGGGACGAGGAGTTCCGTCGCCGGGTCGGTGCCCTGGCGCGGGCCGCTGCCGACGCCGGCCTGACGCCGACCGAGGAGGAGCGGCTGGCGGTGATCGGCTCCCGGCTGGTCAGCACCGAGTGGCCCGACCGCCGGCTGGTCGTCACCGCCGTCGACGCGGAGACCGGTGGGTTCCGTGCCCTCGACCGCGACTCCGGTGTGCCGCTGCTGCAGGCCGTGGCGGCGTCGTGCGCGGTGCCCGGCGTCTACCCGCCGGTGACGATCGACGGCCGCCGCTACGTCGACGGCGGCATGCGCTCGGCGGCCAACGCCGACCTGGCCGAGGGGCACGAGCGGGTGGTCGTGCTGGCCCCGATCGCCCGCGGCGTCGGCCCGCTGGCCAGCGTCGACGCCCAGGTGACCGGGATGGTGGCGCGGGTCGCCGTCGTCAGCCCCGACGAGGCTAGCCGGCGGGCGATCGGGCGCAACGTGCTCGACCCGGCCGCCCGCCGTCCCTCGGCCGAGGCCGGTCGCGCCCAGGCCGCCGCCGTCGCCGAGCAGGTCCGCGAGGCCTGGCTGGGCTGACCGGAGTGGGGGGGGGGGGGGGGGGGGGGGGGGGGGGGGGGGGGGGCGCGGCCGTCGGCGCCGGCGGCCGCTCGGGGGGGGTGGGGGGGGGGGGGGGGGGGGTGCGCGCGGGCGC